>CAYGSA010000003.1:59526-64384 GCA_964352375.1 uncultured Micavibrio sp. | reverse complement strand
GCGCTCTCCCAGCTGAGCTAAGGGCCCTTGTTTGTTTCAAGAACGCTCCATTTGGAGCGCGATGCAGTCGCATCGTTCATTATTAAGAATAGATAGTCTTTTCGTGACTGTTTTTCAAGTGAAAAGGAGCGCTTAACGACGCTCCCTTTCGAATTCGTTATGAAATATTACGATTACTTCTTAAGAGCATCGCGGATTTCAGTCAGAAGAACGATGTCAGCTGGAGGCGTTTTTGGTGCTTCTGCTGCTTTCTCTTCTGCTTCTTTCTCAGCTGCTGCCTTGATTTTGTTTACGCCTTTAACAAGCATGAACACAACAAACGCGATAATAACGAAGTTAATGACAGCATCAATGAATACGCCGTATGTGATGACAGGTGCGCCGGCATCTTGAGCGATTTTCAGTGTTTCATATGCTTGGCCGTTCAAAACAACGAACTGGTCAGAGAAGTTGATGCCGCTTGTGGCCATTCCGACGATGGGCATGATCAAGTCGCCAACCATTGAGTTTACAATAGCAGTGAACGCCGCGCCCATAATGATACCGACAGCCATGTCCATCACATTTCCGCGCGCAATAAAGTCTTTGAATTCCTTAAACATTGTTTGGTTTTCCTCTCAAAATTTTCTTGTAATGCACAGGAAAATAACAGTAAAAGGCGGTTTGTCAAGCGCGCCCTCATATTATGAATAGTAAAAAGCCCCACAATGACTTGCAGGGCTTTTCAAAATTTTTGTGTTTTAGCGAAGTTTAACGCTGGCTCATCAGTTGTAGGATATGTGTGAACATCACGACGAAGCTGATGTAGAGGCTCAATGCTGCTGACCATGCCAAACGGCTGTTGATCTCAGCGCTATTATTTGCGCTGTACATGCGTTTTGTGTTCTGTGTTTCCCATGCAGTGATTCCTGCGAAAATCAAGACACTTACAACGCTTATACCCATTTGCATCATGCTGGAATATTCAACAAATATGCCCGTAATTCCCACAATCAGCAAACCAATCACACCCATGAACAAGAATTTGCGCATTGGCGCGAGGTCCGTTTTTGTTGTGTAGCCATAGATGCTGAGTGCCGCGAACATTGAGGCAGTAATAAAGAATGCACGAGCGATGTCTGCACCAGCAAATGCCAAGGCAATAGCAGAGAAGCTTATACCGTAGAGGATGCTAATTCCGCCGAAGGCTAGCTTCAGTTTATCGGATGACATTGAGGCTGGGTTAAAGCCGAACCAAATAATTGCCAGTGGTGCGAACATCACAATATAAGCCTGTGGGCCGCCAAGCAAAAGCTGCATCAGGGCTGGCTGGCTGCTGACGAACCATGCGGTTATCGCTGTTATAAGGATTCCAACTGTCATGCGGTTATACACGCTGACGAAGTGGGCGCGCAAACCCGCGTCATATACTTCTGAGCGGCTCTGAGCCTGTGAATAACGATCTGTTTGCATTTCTAGTTTCTCCAAACTGTTTAAAATTTACGTAGTTATAGCAGTTATTATACCAGATTTCCAAGAGTTTTGTGAAATCTTAACTATTAGTTTATTCGATGGATCCTATTAAAAAGATACATGAATGTTTAATTCGTACTTATTTTGTCCTGTATAGCGGTTTTTTTAGTCTCTACGCCCTCGGATAAGCCAAGGATTCGGGCGTTTTTCGCGGCTTGATGCGCTTTCAATGCGCTCGGCTTTGTTGATGGGCGGAAGCGAGGCCGAGTCCGGCATTTCGGTTCCGGTTGTGATCGATATGGCCTTGATTCGTTTTTTGATGGGCGGGTGCGTGGCGAAAACGCCCATGAACGGCACGTGATTTTCGATGCACATCATGGCAATGTCATCTGTGCTTTCGGGGATGCGGTCTTTGCCGGATATGCGCATGAGGGCGCGCATCATGGCTTCGGGGTTTTTGGTCATGGAGATCGCGCCTGCATCGGCCATATATTCGCGTTTGCGAGAAATGGCAAACCGCATCACAAGGCTTGCGAGATAGCCTAGCCACAGCACTGCCATGATGATAAGCATTGCGATGATGAGGCCGCCGCCGTTTTTATCCCTGCGCCCAGCGGTGAAGAAGATGTTGTAGCGTACGACGCTCCATATCATTTGGGCGAGAAAGCCGAAAAGGCCTGTAAATATGATTGTAACGATGAGAAGGCGAACATCTCGGTTTTGGATATGCGCAAGTTCATGCGCGAGCACGGCTTCAAGCTCGTCTTTTGAGAGGGAATTCATCAGGCCACGTGTGACGGTGACGGCGAAGCTTTTTTCTGAAATCCCGCTGGCGAAGGCGTTGCGCGCGTGGGTTTCGATGATTTCGAGATGCGGCATTTTCATGCCCTGAGAAATGCAGAGATTTTCGAGCAAGTTGTAAAGCTCTGGTTCGTCCGAGCGGCTGACGGGGTGGGAGCGCGCAAGCTTGCGAATCATCGCGGTATGGAAGAACCATGATATTAAGAACCACATGGCCACGCCGCTTAAGATGATGGGCCAAAAATCATACGTTAGGCTGCCTGCCATACCAAAGGCGTTGCCTGTGTGCCCTTGTGAGTAATTTCCCGATGCCGAACCCAGCGCCCAGACGGCCACCCAGAATACGCACAGAATTAGGATCGGATAGAGCGCCAGTAAAATCATGCAGCGCAGATTGTTGTTCCAGATATGGGTGGAGAGGCCTGTGCCTTGCTGCGCTGCCATATTTTATGCCTAAAACTTAACCTCTGGGGCTTTGTGCACAAGCGCCGCTTCAGCTTCGTCGAGCTCGAAGAACTCTTCTTTCTTGAAACCGAATGAATTTGCGATCAGCACAGCCGGGAATTGTTCGGTTGCCGTATTGTATTCGGCGGTTGCGTTGTTGAAGAAACGACGCGCTGCTGAAATTTTGTTTTCGATGTCTGAAAGCTCGGACATAAGTTTTTGGAAGTTTTGATCAGCTTTTAGATCAGGGTAGTTTTCAGCCACGGCCAAAAGCCCCATCAATGCGCCGCCAAGGGCCTGTTCTGCTGCCACGCGCTCGCCGCCTGCGGCCTTTGCTGAGCCGACTGCTGCGCGAGCGTTTGTTACATTTTCAAATGTTTCTTTCTCATGCGCGGCGTAGCCCTTTACGGTTTCGACCAATTGAGGGACAAGGTCAAAGCGCTGTTTCAGTTGGACGTCGATATCGGAAAAAGCGTTTTCGCGAGTTTGGCGCAGGGCGACCAATCTGTTGTAGAGCAGGACGAGCGTCCCGACTATGACTATAATTATCCCGATGACCATCCAGCTTTCCATGATTAATCCTTTCCCTGATGTTTAATCTGGCTTATTTTAGAGGACAGAATCGCGTTTGTCTCTATATTTCTCTCGCAGCTAAAGGGCTTAATATATGTCTGTCTTTACCTCCAGTGATTTTGCCAGCGCGTCTGCCGCGGGAACAGACTGGCGTGATACGTCCAAAAATGTGCTTGAGAAGCTGAATGATGTCCGGACTGATGATGATTCGTTTAATTTCGGATTTCTTTACATATCAGATCATTTGGCTGAGGATGCGAGCAGCATTTTAAACCTGTTCAAGTCCGTTTTGAAAATCGACCATTGGGTTGGCTCGGTCGGGATGGGTGTCTTGGGATGCGGGCAATCCTTTGTGGACCAGCCTGCGATTTCGGCAATGATTGGGCGATTCGATACGGATAGTTTCTGCGTGTTTCCCGCGACGGGTGATGACCAATCCAGCGTTTCGGAATGGCTTGAGGGCAATACGCCGATGCTTGGGATTGTGCATGGCGATCCGATGTCGGAACAAGACCCGCAGGAGGTGCTGAAAGATTTGGCGATGACGACAAACAGCTTTTTGATTGGAGGCCTTAGTTCTTCGCGCAAAACGCACTATCAGATTGCGGACGAGCTTTATGAGAATAGTGTTTGCGGAGCGTTTTTTACAGATAGACTGCAAGTTTCGACGACGATTTCGCAAGGGTGTCATCCGATTGCCGAAGCGCATACGATTACCAAAACAGACGAGAATGTTATTCTGGAGATTAATGGCAGGCCAGCGCTTGAGGTTTTGCAAGATGATTTGCGCGCTCTTTATGCCGAGCGTCACGGTATTGATGTTAAAAGTTTGACGCTAGATATGCGCGATATGGAGACGAGCGATCATATTCCTGCGGAGTTTAAGCCTCTGTTCCAAGGCAATATTCATGCTGCGTTTCCGTTTTCACAATCTGATCAAAATGATTACATGGTGCGCAGCTTGACGGGGATTTATGCGGAGGAGCGATCTTTGTCCGTTGCGGAGCGTGTGGAGGTCGGAATGCAGATCTTGTTTTCGGAGCGTGACTCCAAGAGCGTGGTGACTGATTTGTCGGAGGCGCTGGTGGCGCTGCAAAAACGCGTTATGGCGGAGCGCGGGAATTTTCAGCCTAAGGCGGCGCTATATATATCGTGTGTCGCACGCGGGTTTTCGGAAGACCCCAGCACTGAAGAGAATGAAACCGACCTAATTCATGATGTTTTCGGGGCAGTTCCGATGGTCGGGTTTTATGCTGGCGGGGAAATCAGCAATGCGCGTCTCTATGGGTATACTGGCGTTCTTGCCTTGTTTTTCTAGTATTTTTCAAGAGTTTTTGTTGTGCTTTGTGACCAATCTCGTTATTGTGCGAATATTATATGACACTATAAGGATTTACGGCATGATTAGGCATCTCGCGAGATTTACATTTGTTATGAGTATTCTAGCTTTTCCAGCGAATGCCCAAACCTCTAATGATACGGTTTTACCAAAACTGCCCGAGCCCTTGCAAAACCTTGCCAATGAGGGCGCTCAGGTGCGTTTTTTAGGTAAAGATCATGGTGTTGAGGGATGGATCGCCATCAAGAA
>CAYGSA010000003.1:21897-59516 GCA_964352375.1 uncultured Micavibrio sp. | reverse complement strand
GCCTAATGATGGTGGTTTTGTTTCGGGGATTTTGTTTGATGCACGCGGTAAGCCCGTTACGATTGATCAAGTGCGCCGCCTTCGGGCACAAGGGGATGATTTGCTTGATCAATTAACTGCCGATTCTCCTGAGCAATCGACAAATATCGCTGATGCCACTGAAGCCAAAAAATATGAGTTTAAGACGCCTTCTGAGCAGTTGTTTTCGGATATCGAAAGTAGCAACTGGGTTCCTTTGGGAAAGGCTGGTACGCCTTTATTCTACAGCTTTATTGACCCACAGTGCCCACATTGCCATAGCATGTTGGGTGATATGAAGCCTTTGATTGATTCTGGTCGTGTCCAGGTGCGCATGATTCCTGTTGGTTTTAAAGAAGAGACAAAAGCGCAAGCGGCTTATCTTTTAGCAACGCCAGCGCCTGAACGGGTTTGGTGGGCGCATATGGGCGGTGATGAAACCGCGCTTCCGGCGCGCAAAGAAATCAACCAACAGGGCGTGCAGCGTAATATGTCTGTGATGCAGTCCTGGAAGTTAAGCGTTACACCCCTGATTATTTATCGTGGCCAAGATGATAAGGTGAAGATTATCCGTGGTAAGCCGAAAGACATTGAGGCGTTTATCAATGATCTGGGCGCGCGGAGCTAGATAATGAATAAAGCTAGCCATGCCTATGAAACATTCTGACATTGTCTCTTTAGTTTTGCACGGGGTTGCTTTACCTCTGGTGAGTGCCGTTGTGAACGGCTCGCATGGGCGTGACGAGGATAAGGCGATTGACGATGTTTCGGAATTGCTTACCCGCGCTTCCGAGGCCGTCAAACAGATTGATGAAGAAAGTGCTTTATCAGAAAGCCCGCTCATTGATCTTAATGACCGTATGGATTTGCTTGCGGCGTGTTGTAACATTCTTGCTAATGATTACATGCAGAATGATGCCCTGCCCTCTGAACTTGATTTAAAGCGCCATGTGTCTTCCTTGAATGCTTTGCTTGCGACCAGATCTTCGACAAAAACTAACGATCAAGAATCTCAGAGTGGTTTACGCTTTTCGTATCTGGAGGGCTACGCGCCTTTGATTAAGGCCGTGAATGGATTTTCATTTGGGCAAGCTGAAAGCAAAATGATTCAGCAAGTGTCCCAATATATTGAAGACGCTGCAAGGGCTATTACACAAAATGTTTATGGCGACAAAGCCACTCCTTTTGCGCAACACCATATTCGCAGTGCGCTCATCGCGCTTTATGCCGCGTGCCATACAAAAGAAGTAAGCCGTATTATGGCGCTTGGTGATCACCAGCGCGATAATGAGAGTAATGACGCCCAGCTTAAAATGATTTGGACGGATTTTGAGTTGCACAAACAAATGATTGCCGTGATTGCCGAAACCATGCGCGCGGAGAATATCCCCAAACGTGATGATATCGAAATTGAGGGAATCACTTTGGAAACATTTCAAAATCTTTTGGAAGAGCCTGATATCAGCTTTGATGATCCTATCGATTTTTATTTAGACCCAACCAATGATGATGCTCCGCCTGACTCTGAGTCTGACGACACAGAAAAAAGAGGTCCTATGACTTTTTTCAAGTCGAAGTGATGTTTAAAGGTATCATGTAATGGCTTCAACTCAAATTCTTGCTGCTTGTATCATGATGGCTGCGCAGACCTATGACGTTCCGCCTGCTTTATTGGTGGGCATCTATAAGGCCGAGGGTGGTAAGCCTGGTTTAGAGGTTTCCAACACAAATGGCTCCTATGATCTTGGACCGATGCAAATCAATACAATTTGGATGCCAGAGCTTGCGCGCTTGTGGGGTGTAGATCAGGATATTGCGAAAAAACGAGTGCGTGATGATATGTGCACAAACGTCAATGTTGCGGCCTGGATTTTGCACGGACATCTCAATGAAACCAAAAATTTATCTCAAGCTTTGCAACATTATCACTCCAGAACGCCCAAATTTGGAAAAAAATACAAAAAACGTGTCATCGCGTTGATGAAAAAAAACAGGCTTTTAAAAAACAACCGATAAGCTTGCAAGCGCAGGCTGACAGTACCATAGCGGCCATATTTAAATAACAAAACAGGTCGTATATAAAAGGTAAAATAAAAAAAACCTAAATTTTACGTTATTATTATGTGCAGTTATTGTTGATTTGCGTTACAATTTTGTCTAGTATTTCAATAGACTAAGTTGTCTTGTTTTAGGGTTTTAAAATATTATGTATCGTAACTTACTTGCATTACCTCTTCTTTGTGGCCTCGCTCTTACGACTGGCTGTACATCTCAACCCATAGCGTTCAGCGCAGATAGTCCACAAATTGTGGCGTCTCCTGATAGTGTTTCTTCGATGCTTGCGCAGTCCGCGGATCGCGCATCGGTGGCTCTTGAGACGCTGGCGGCGGTCGAGCGTGCAAGAACGCCCGCTGCTTCTATTTCGCCATTAAGTGATGTTCCGCAGGAGCTTCGCCGAACAATTACAGTTAACTGGGTTGGGCCTATAGAGCCTATTGCCAAGACACTTGCTGATCGTGCAGGATATGGTTTTCTTGTTTTGGGTAGTGAGCCTTCAATTCCTGTCGTTGTTTCAATAGATGCTGAAAATACACGCGTCGTTGATGTTTTGCGTGATGTCGGCTTACAACTTGGAATGCGCGGTGATGTAAAAGTCGATGCGAATGCCAAGATGGTTGAGATTTATTATGCGCCTAACTCTGGTCTTGGTGGTTAATAAAAGCATTCTTTTAAGGGTATCAAAACATGCGTTTACTTCTTCTCACTGGTTTTTGTTTTATTGGTTTCGCGGGCGTAGTGTCTGCGCAATTGCCAACGGCCAATGAAGAGCCTGTTACAACAGCGCAAGAAGAGCCTGTGGAACTCAAATTTCTTGTAAAGTATAAATCTACGTCTAAAGCTGACCTTAATGAGCTGCCTTTTGATATCCGGGAAGAGGCCTTGAAAGAGGCTGCTCTTTCTTTTGGTGCGCGCGGCGGTCTTGCTAAGAGGACCTATGAAATTCGCCAAGAGATGGCTATGCGAGAGCGTTATCTTGATAAGGTTTTTAACTTCACTCAGCTTTTAATTGCGGCGCCTTCTGGTTTCCTTATGGAACCGCCCATTGTTACAGAATCCATGAATGCGATGTTAATTGATCTTGACGGTCAAACGGCCGCAGTCTCCGATAAAATTTACAATATTATTCGCAATGCGCGTATTGTTTCGGCGCCACGTCTCTGGCGTCAATATCTTGAGCGTGAGTGGGGCGAGGTTATGCCTCCACCCGACATTCTAACGCCCCAAGATGACAGAGAGCGTGCCGTTTGGAAAGAGCATGTTGAAATGGGCTGGGCGCTTGGTGTTCAGCAAGCGGATGACATTTTTCGGGAAGATCTCGCGCGTCTTGATTCAGATTTTCAAGGCATGGTCAGGTATCGTATGCTTCTTGCGCAAGGCATGATTTCCCCTCCTTATGCGCTTCAGGTTGATCGCGGTATTACTGGTGGCGGCGACGAAATGCGGGTAGGAAACCGTGCCGTACAAATCACTGGAGTACCTGAACTTATCACTGGAGCGGAGTCATGGAAGCCCGCAAACCGGTAAGTCTTGTCAAGTCAGAGGACAGTCATGCGCTGACATGGCCTGATGAGCCTCAACGTTTTTTTGACAATCATGTTGACGACTTTCTTCTTTGGTGTGTTAAACAAAATTCCTCGGATATCACCATTCAAAGTGAACGCCCTGTTTATAATGAAATCTCAGGGGAGCTTTTTCCTGGCACGTTTCGTCACATGGATGCTGCGGATATGTCAGTTTTCCTTGAAAAACTCTATGGCCCTGAGGCGCGGGCGCGATTAGCGTCTGGGCGCGACCTTGATGTCTCCTACGAAATTCGCCCTGATCGTTACACACGTATTCGTTTTCGTGTCAATATTACAGCTATTCTCTCTAAAGGTCGTGACGGTGCGCAGATTACACTGCGGACGCTGCCGAGTGAACCGCCTACCATGGCAGACCTCAATATCGAGCAAGAGATTATTCAACATTGGGCACCGCGTCAGGGGCTTGTTATTATTACGGGGCCGACAGGTTCTGGAAAAACGACCTTACTCGCTGCGGGGAACCGTATGCTCTTAGAGAGGCCTCAGGGGTGCGGCAAGATGCTGACTTATGAATCACCCATTGAATATGTCTATGATAATATTCAAAGCCCTCGTTCTTTAGTCTCACAGTCAGAAATTCCTCGTCACTTGCCTGATTTTGCACGTGGCGTTCGTAACGCCTTGCGTCGTAAGCCAGAAATCATCCTTGTTGGCGAGGCTCGTGACCGCGAGACGATTAATGCCTCTATCGAAGCTGCGCAAACTGGGCATGCTGTCTATACGACAACTCACACTTTAGGCGTTGCAAATACTGTACAGCGGATGCTTTCAACCTATGAGATGGAGGAGCGTGAGGAACGCGCTATTGCTCTTATGGAGACATTACGCCTTATTGTGACGCAGGCTTTGGTCGCGCGTATTGGCGGAGGGCGTTGTGGCGTTCGGGAGTGGATGCAGTTCCCTGATGATGTGCGTGAGCGTCTTATGGATATGCATTTTACAAAATGGCCCAATGAAATTCAGAGGATGCTTCCGCAATATGGCCGGAGCATGGAAAATTCAGCAGCACTCGCTTTTGAAGAGGGCAGTATTGATCGACGCAGTTATTTAATGCTTTCTTCAGCAACAGGAGGTTAAGATAAGACCATGGTAAGAGAAATTGACAATATTCAGGCGAAGCTAAATTGGCATTGGCGCGATAACATGCGCACTATTCGCTTCATGAGCTTTGATGCCCGAGTCGCGTTTCTTATTCCTATTTGGCTTGTTTATCTGCGGTGGTCGACAATCATTATTTCTTTTATCGTTTTTTACATTTTTAAATTCCTGGAAGATAGAGGGCTTACATTCCCTGCTGCCCTTAGGAATCTTCGAAGTTGGCTTGTGGGACGTGAACGTCCTGGCTTGCCAGGTTTATCCAATCACAAATTTGTTGATTATGGTTAAATGCTTATAAGTCATAGACCTACACCGCGTTATTAGAGTTAGCACTTGAATTTTGATGCTTGCACAGATATTGTTTAGCAAGTCATATCGCTTACTTATTAGGAATTAAGAGATGTCATTTAAATATAGTCGTTTTTTCGCGTCCACGTGCTTATCCCTTGCTGTTACATCATTTTTGATAATCCCTGGTGCCAAGGCTGGGTTTGAATGGACTCCTCCTGAAAAAAAGGCTTTGGTAGAATCCCCTCAAGCACTGCCGCCTGCTTCTCATGAAACTGCAACACTGCCTCTTCCCATAGAGAGCGCGTCTGCTGCTAAAGAGATTCCTGTTGAGGCGGTTATTGATGGGAAACCAGAGATCACTATTAAAGTTCTTGATGATCTTCAGGAACAACCAACAGAATCAGTTGTTGACGACTTAATTGAACAACGCAATGACGTTATAGAAGTTGTTGATAGAATTAATGAACCTAATGTGCAGAATTCTGTTATTGAGATAATTGAAGACGATATCATTGAAATTCCATTAGAGTCTGAAAAAGCTCCTCATATAGCTGAAGAGCGTGTTCCTGACGCTTTGGAAGAAGAAGCACATTTTGTTGAAGACGTGACCACTCCACAGCCATTAACACTTGATTTTGCGCCCGATACGAGCGTAAATACTAGCACTCAGCCTATAAACGTTTTACCAGAAGACACTGGGCTTGATATTAATGAAATCACCTTGCCTGAGGAAACGTCTTCAGAAGAAGCTTTGACAGTTGAACCACCTACGGAAGATATTTTCTGGGCCAAGAATGAAACTTTTGATGTGATTGATGGCTTTGGCAAAGATTTGCCCCTCGCCCTCGCCCTGAGGCAGGTTGTACCTGCGCGTTACGCTTTTAGCTTTGGTCAGGGCGTAAATGCAGGAACCAAAGTTTCTTGGGTTGGCGGAAAGCCATGGAATGAAGTTCTTGAGGCTACACTTACACCTATTGGACTTGATTTTGTGATCAAGCGAAGTACATTGATTGAATTTAAGGTCTCTGACCAGCCCGCTGAAAAAATTGATTTAATGGATTCCATTGAAGAACAAGTGGGCGTTGATGCACCTATAGTGATTGATGTGCCTGACATTTCAGTTTCGAACAGTATAGAGAGCGTTGAGACTGTTGCTGAGGAAATTGAAAAAGCTAGCGTTGTAGAGGATGAGATATCTCCATTAGATGAAATATATCGTACTTCTGAAAAGCGTGAACACAATATCTTAGAAACCGATGCCTCTGATTTTCCTGATATCGTAAACCCCAGTGAATTTAAAAGTGACGTTTCTGAAGCTCCTCTTGCGGATCAAAAAAAAAATAGTGCCCCGAGAATAGACGCTGAAGCCCCGGGGGAAGAGGTTCGCCTTATTCCAGAAGAAACAATTATTTGGACGTCCTCTGAAGTGCCGCCAAAACCCGAAATAATAGACATAGAATCGCAAAATTTTACGGTTCCTGATGACCCAGTTTCATCTAATCAAATCGAAGGCTTTCAGGATACTATAGAAATTGTTGAGAATGATATCCTTGACGATTTTAATTCCACTCCTGTTCCTTCTCTGCCCTCCTCTGACCTCTCTTCACCAGATAATGTTGTTGTAGAAGCAGATGGGCCGATTGATTTGACATCTGACAAAGAAGATGACAGGGGCATGGATACTTCAGACAGTCTTGTTGAAGAGGCTTTCGTTGTGCCTGCTGATATGAACCTAGAGGTCGCTGCCCCTTTTTCAGAAACCACCTCAATTACAGAAGAGCTTGCTAAAGATGTTGCCGAGCAAGACATCGAAAAGCCTACAGAAGCTATCAGGACGTTCCGTTCTCACCCCAGTCAGAAGCTTCTTGTATGGGAGGCGCGCAAAGGAAAGAATGTTAAGGACATTCTGCAACATTGGGCAGAAATAGAGAATATTGAATATTCATGGCACGGCTCGGATGATTTTGAAGTAAATAAAGATGTGTTTATCAGTGGCACGTTCAGTAATGCTGTTGAGATTCTTTTGAGTACGAGCGTTAAAAATCCCCCTTCATACCGCTTTAATGAGGCGCCGCATTATGCTCTTTTTATTGATAGCGAATAAATTTAGAGGCGCTATAAGAAGTTAATCAAACTCAAATTCTGCGTAATGGCCGTTACCCGAAAAGATGCCTCAAGTTGCGTTTGAATTGTTGTTAATTTGATCGCCACTTCGTTTGTATCTATATCTTCAACTGTGCCAATTGTATTGAGAAGTAGCTGTCTTTGATTCGTTTGCGTTTGTTTCGTTTCATTTGCTTGCACCCGAACCGTTTCCAGCCTGAAACGAATGTCATCAACGTCATCTATAGATTCCAGCACATTTTTCATGATGCTGTTATACAGTTCGTAAAAGCTATCTTGTTGTTCTGCCGCCGTTGATCCGGGCGCCCCTTTCGCATCTGGAACACCGGGGAAATTTCCGTCCTCATAGACATCTACTATAGGAGGCAAGTTCTCGTTTTGGAAGACGGCAAGGCCGACGACTACATTACGCAAACTTTGTTCATTGGCCAAAGCGGTATAGTCGAATTCGGAATTCTCGTCTGCTCGAACAAAGACACGGCCTGCAGCATCGTTGCTGAGTGAAGCCGAATATCCAATCGTTGAGTCTGTGATCGCATTCGGATTTCCGTTTAAAGCGGTTCCATCGAACAGATCTGCCACCAGTTCTTCTGTGGTTATCGTTCCATTTTTCCAGTTTGTAATAAGAGTACTCAGGCTTGCCTGAAGTGTTCCTGTGTCTGTGATCGGTTTTTCTGAGCTATCTGCACCAGCAAACAAGTAACGATCTCCCTCACGCGTGTTTAAAAGCTCTGTCACGAAACCTGAAAGTGATTCAGCTTGTGTGATAACTGATTGAAGAGGTACATCAATATCGGCTGATGTGTTACCAACAATTATATCTTCTACGTCAGGCGTTGCAGGATCATCGAAAGACACTTGCCGCCCAAGCTGGTGATCCCCTTGCTGTGTAAGACTGATTAAGGTGTCAGCAAAGTTCTGTGTTTGAGCCTGGAATTCTTCTACTGCGGACAGTGATAATTGCAGCGTTGTATCTGCGCGCGTGATGTTATTGATGTAGACGTCAAGCGAGGTTAGATCTGTGCGTGAGCGTAGAGAGGTTAGGGCGTCTGCGTTAAGGCCAGAATAGGATTGCGTTTTTTTGCCTGTTGCGAGCTGAGTTGATAGGTCTGCAAAACTTATTTGCTGGCTTTGGATATTTTCAATTTGCCTCAATGCCTGTCCTAATGTTGATACGCCTGTCATATTTTTTATCCTTTTCCTTTATTCTGTCTGTACGTTTTTTCTACACTACGCTTAATAGTTCCTGAAATAATTCATCTACGACCGTTATCACACGGGCTGAAGCTGAATATGCCGTTTGTACGACGATCAAAAACCCAAGTTCCTCGTCGATGTTTACGCCTGAATCATTCAAGAGTTGCTGATTTAAAAGACTGCGCAAAGATTCTTCGTCTGCACCGCGTTGTTGTACCAATGCGAGTTCTTGTGCCACTTCGTTAATAATGCGCTGCGATAGGTCGTTCAATGTTTGTGAAGCTCGTATTTCAGAGTCTATGGCTGCATTTGGTCCTAAGAATTGTTCTCTGAAGGGAACGAAGACTCCGCTGCCGACGGTTGTTTCAGATTGATAATTGATGTTTGTTACAGGAGATACCGCGTTAATCACACCTGGTGAGGGGATACTGTATGTTCCGAATAAAGCTTGGGCAATATTGACTCCGTCATCAATGCTGGTACGGCCTAAGGCTGTGCCTGTAAGGCTGGCGCCTGTTGTTGTGAAAGGGCCGCCTATCACACTTAGATCACCGCCAAAGTCGGGGTTTGAAAAGCTGTTACCTGGGCGTATTGATAAAAATCCATCCGCATCAATCTCGGCGGCAAGGCCTGGCACTGCATTCAAATCAGCAAGCAATTCAACTTCCGTATATGTCGGATCGAGCGTTATACGCACAGGAGCACTATTGCCGACCTGCACATCAAAATAAGGGTCTTTTGCTTGAGTTGTGCCGATCTGGAACCCCACAAACGCTAATCCTTGCTCCGAGATTGGCTCAAGTGCACTGTTTGCGATTTCTATGTTGCCTTGGCTTGTGATTTCTAACTGGCCATTTGTGCCGACTGACACCGTTGCGCCAAAGTCGGCAAAAGCGCTTGCAAAGTCTGGGTCTGCTGTAATGTGGTTGACGAGATCTTGCGCCGCATTCACGCCCGAAGCTACGACGGTGCGCAAATCAATTTCAATGTCATATGGGCCTGCTCCAAAATCTGGGTCGTCGAAGCGCAGAATAAATGTGTCTGTTTCCGTTCCTCCTGTTCCGAAGACATCGGTTCCACCCGCTGTGACGATATCGGCAACGCTGGCGAAGTTAGTGAGTGCAATGCCTGTTGAAACCGTATTTGTTGCGGGAAGCCCAAGCCAGTCTTGCAAAGTTGTTCCGCCTGTCGCCGCAGCTCGTATATCGACGGATGTTACGGCGTCACTGTTGGAGGCTTCTTGGTAATCCACTGAACCGAATGTGAATTCTATCACGCGTCGGATGACATCATTCGCGCCGCTTTGAATTGTCCCCCCGTCCGTTCCTGTCTGGATCAAAGAGCTATCATTAATGACGAGTCTGTTGACTTGAATGAGCGATGAAAACCCGACATAGCCCACAGGTGTTGGTGGATCTGTTGAGGGATCTGGGGGCGTGTCTACAGGCACTGAGCCTGTTTGGTCTGTAAATAGCCTTAATCCTTGCGCCTCGAAGCGTAGCGCCATTTTATGCGCAAGCTCGTCAAGTTGCGCGATTTGCTTTGGGAATGTTTCATCTCTTAACGTGATTAATGCACCTAATTGCGAGCCTAATTGACGCTCTGTGATATCAATTGCATTGGCGTCGCTTTGTGGATCGCCTACAAAGATTCCTGCCGCTGTATCAGGATAAGAATTTGATGGTGAGAGCGGTGTTGGGCGAAAAAAAAGCTCTTTTGCTGTGACTGTTGCAAGCTCTACTCCTTCCAGAGTTTGGATTACGAGCACGCCATCGGAGCGTGGGAAAACACTTACTTCTAATAGCTCTGACAGTTCGTTGACGGCTTGGTCACGAAGATCTTCTGTTGCTGCTACGCCTGAGTCTGAAATATTCGCGAAGCGTACTTG
Source organism: uncultured Micavibrio sp. (assembly GCA_964352375.1). Lineage (GTDB taxonomy): Bacteria > Pseudomonadota > Alphaproteobacteria > Micavibrionales > Micavibrionaceae > UBA1672. The sequence goes on along the minus strand of CAYGSA010000003.1, from coordinate 49,256 downwards.
GCTGTTGAGCTCTGCGATTTGCTCGAGCAGATCATTTATGCTTTGCACCACAATCGCGGCCTCGGATTGTACGTCATTTCGCAGTGTTGTATAAAAATCGGCGAGGCTATTAATTTTATCGGCTGTGTCCTGCGCCTGATCGACTACGTCTGCGATTAGGAATTGGTCATCGGGCAAGTTTGCAAGCGCGGCAAAGGAATCTTGCAGTTTTCCGACTTCGGCAGCAACAGAAATATTTGCACTTGGCGCGCCGTGAAATTGATCAACGCGAGATAAATAGGCTTCTTGTGTGCTGAATTGGTTTGTTGCACTCACTTGCGTCCAAAGGTCGCGCTCTAGGCGTAGATCTACATTGCGGATAATCGCTTCACCGACGACGCCAATAGAGCGGCCGTTCACAGTTTGGGTACTTTGCGGCAGAATTTTCCGTGTATAGCCTTCTGTTCCTGCATTTGCGATGTTATTCGAAATGACAGAGATTTGCTGCTGATTGATCTGTAAGCCAGATAACGCGGTCGATAAGCTGGATATACCCATTCTTGTTTCCTTGCCGTTTTCATCATATGCACCTGTGTGCAGAACAATCCACATGCAAGGATAATGCCAAATGTTGGCTTATCGGTTCGTTTTAGGTTTTAGGAATTTTTTTTATCTATCGCCTTGAGCGATTTGACCGATCGATTCTTGAATTTGAGAGTTTACGTCTTCAGCAGACCTCTTCAGCTCTTCTTCAAGTAACACAGCGCTCAGCATTTCGTGGCGAAGGTGGGATTCAAAACGATCGCGTTGATTCATTATTGTGATGGCATCGATTGCAGCTCCGATACGTTTTACGTTTGTCGGTTTGTCATAGAGGTTCGTGTAGAAATTAGGATGTTGGTATATTTTTTTGGTCAAGACCTCCATCTGTGCGTAGTAGCTTGGTCTTTCGCCTAAAATTTGGTCAATTTCTGCGTCATTTGTTACCCCGAACTCACGCATCATTGCCTTCATATACGCCCAGCCAGAGTCTTCCGCTAACACTGTCGGCGTATCTCGCGTTGTTCGTAGCGGAGTCATGGGACCAGTCACTGATGGATCGCGCCTCACATTTTCTAATATAGACCCTGTTCCCATTGGGCCTGGTGGCGGTGATGTGGCTGTTGCTGTTGTTGGCTGTCCTTCAGGAGCGCTTGATTTCATGCCAACAATATTGATGAATGTTGAATGTGCCACGGACATTTTCGATGCAAAACTTCTTGAGTCATAATGTGGCTCTGTTCGTTTATTTATTCCGCCCCCGTCAGAGAATTGAAATGCCTTTGGGAAATAAAGATTTTTGCTGAGTGCGATGATGTCTTCTTCATCGTTCGTTGCCGTTGTATCCGTGAAATCAATTTGCAATGTTAGTGGCAGGGCCAATGTTCTGGAATAATCGATATCCTTATTTTTACGGTCTATGTCAACAATATTACCGACATCGGCTCCTTCGCAAACTTGCTCCAACGCGCCGCCAGCGTCTTTGGGATCACAATATTTACGCGCAAAAGCGAATCTTTTTGCCTCATTATTCACTATTGCTGTTCCCGCAGCGGTGCTATTTTGCATTCCGAGATATTGGTTCAGTAATATTCTGTTTAGAGCTTTTTTATCAAGCTCTGATTTTGACTCTGCGTGTGCTATGCTTCGCACGAAGGTTCCAATGCGACACATTTGATCGCTTGGGTGATAATCTTTGTGGGCTCTGGCTTGTAATTCCTGAATTTTTCGCTGTGTTGCAAGTTGTATCCGTGCATCAAAGAATTTACCAATGATAAAGGTTTGCATTGACATTATGGCTGATAATTCCCTCGCCATTTGTGCCATAGATGAACTGTAGTTACCTTGTACAGTCGAGACGCTAGAGCCGCTTGAATCTCCAAAAAGTGTAAAGAGAACATCCATTTTCCCTGTTTGCACGCTATCTATATCATTTGCAATATTCGCACTTTGGAATGCAAACTGAATCATCTCATCGTTTTTAATGCCGCTTTGCCCGAGCACATCCTTCAAAGAACTTGCCGAGAATTGTCCGGCCCAATCCGCGCTCAAGTTTTTGGATGATTGTCCGGTTTTTAGTGTTAGACCTGTAGACTCTTCAATTCCATTTGCTGACAAAGAGATATCGCCCGTTTTTTTGTTCAAATTCAAAAGCAACTTTAGGGCTTGCGCCGATGTTTGTTCTGATTCATTTTCCGGAGATTTGACATCTATTTCATATTCGATATTTTCATTGTCTTTGGAAGATACGATTTCACGTGGAACGGGCAAAGACATTTTACCATCATTTTTAACTTGTTTGCTTGCCTCTTCGACAAGATCACCATCGGACTTAATTCTATAATTTACGATCGTTCCCTCTCGGAAATCGCTTAGATTAATTCCTATTTGTGTTTCTTTTTGAGACAAGAATACCCAGCCTAACGCTATTATGGCGCAAAGCGGTAATGCAACGAGAGTGATGCGGAATAATGCTGGTTTTGATTTCATTTTATGTATCATCATCCTTATTCCTGCGTTGCTGACCTGTTTTTTTGAAAGCCCAATATGTTGTCTTCTACTTCCCTTTGCAGCTGAATTACAGCAAGCTCAAGGAGGACGGAGAGCGAGGCTTCTGTTCTCATATAACTTTTTAACAGATCAAATTTCTGTATAAGCCCAATTGCCTGCATTGCCACACCTTTACGTTCGACGTTTGCAGGTTTGTCATATAAATTCGTATAGAATAGAGGACTTTGGTATGCTTTTTTTGTCAGCACTTCCATTTGTGCATAATAGCTCGGATTTTGACCTAAGAACTGATCGATTTCAGCGGAGGGCATTCCGAGCTCTTCAAGGTATGACGCAATAAATACTCTGGAGGCATTATTCGTGCCCTCGCTTTTCATTCCGATGATCGCATTAAAGCTATTTTCAGCCACTTTTGTCTTAGCGACAGTCGCTCTTAAGTCCAGATAGGCTTGCTGCATACTTACGATGTCATTGTCTGGCTCATTTTGAAGGGCCGCAAAATTTCCATTACCAAAGGCGTCAAAACCATATAGGTTACTTGCCATTGCAAAAATGGTTTCTTCTTCGTCATTGGGGGCTCCGCCCGGTATGAGATTGAAGGGAATTGTTAATGGATCTGCAATTACTCTTTGATAATCAATATCACTATTCAGGCGTTCTTTTTCCGCCGCACTTAATGATGCGGTTGCCAGTTGCGGGCACAGGCTGTCAAGCGAACTGTTATTATCTTTCACGTCACAAAATGCTGTTTGGAATTTGCTTAATCTTGTAATGATGTCTCCACTTACACCTGGTTGCGTTCCTGTGGCTGTTCCTGTAGCTCCTAACAACCTGTCTGTCGATCTTTGGCTTAAAATGCGCACGTTAACTTCACCTTGTCGTTCAGAAGATGCCAAAGTCGTGACGCGGGTTCCGAATTCACACATTCCAATGCTCGGCTGATAATCCTTGTGCGTGCGCGCGTGCATGCGTTGGAGGAGGCGCTGCGTTTCCATTTGCTCTTTCGCATCAATGAACATGCCAATAATTGAGACTTGGTATGATCCAATTGCCGAAAATGTTACACCTGCTTTCATAAGAGACGGCAAAACAGATTGTTGCCAAAAGTCCGTGTCCATGAAAATTTGTCTATGCAGCACCAGCCGTGTTGTAATATAAATATTAATATTTAACCACGTTCCGACCCAGCCGCTTAAGTCTTCGGAAATTGTAGAGGCCAAACACGTGCAGCAGCTTCTACAACAAAAAGCTGCTTTTGCTTGTTTAGGCTTCAGTGTTATTGTCGCTGTTGCCGTTAATATGAACAAAGCAGCACATAAATAATATGTGATGACTTTTTTCCCTATAGATTTTTTTTCTTTTTTCAATTTCATATTCTTCATTTCGCGTCTAATCTAACACCTGAATTGCATCTTCAATTTCGTTTTGTAGATCGACAATCGCGACTTCCAATAAAACAGATACGGTTGCCTCATTACGAAGGAAGCTACGCAGCATGTCAAATTTTTGCATTAACTTTACGGCTTGTAGCGCTACTGTTTTTCTTTCAACGTTCGCCGGCTTGTCGTAGAGATTTGTATAAAAACCAGGGTTTTGATAGAGTTTTTTCGTAAGAATTTCCATTTGCGCAAAATAACTTGGATTTGCACCCATTAAGGTTTCCACCTCTGCTACGGGTACGCCAAGGTCTTCCATTATATGCTGCATGTAAGGGCGCGCACTTGGTTCTGTAAGATTGCCTGACACGTCTGTTCTTCGGTACCCTTCTGCCTTTAAGGCGGCAATAGAATAGAAGCTGTTTTCTGCAACACTTCTTTTGGCGATAATTGAACGCATATCCATGAATGTTCTTTGAATTGCAGATATCTTTTCTTGCGGCTTGTTTTGCAATGCATTGGCTGGGATTCGTGGAAATAATTCATGACCAAACAGGTTACTGTTCATGGCTAGAACATGTTCTTCATCTTGATTGCGAACAGGATTACTCCCCGATGTTCTGAAGATTGCCTGATTTGTGAAATCAATACTCATGGTCCATGGCTGGTCCATCAAGGAGAAATAGTCGATGTCCATGTTCAGGCGCGCTCTTTGATCAGCGTCGAAGCCTGTATCCCAATTTGTCGCAGAACATGCCGTTGTTAAGGCTGTTGCGGGCACTGCTACATAAGGTGTTGTTACCGACCCGACCTGAAGCTGTAGATAGCTGTGTTCAAGTGCAGCTGCGCGGTCTTTTTCGTTACAAAAAACACGGCCAAATTGAAGGATTCTGTTCTTTTTATCAAATCTTCCGCCTTCTGCCCCTGCCGTCGCCCCCATTCCCATCTGGCGGTCAATTGAACGCTTGCTTAAGACAACAGCAAACGCTTCGCTTCGAATTTCTGTTGCGCCCAAACTCTTTGATATTGAACCAAATTCACACATGCCAATGCTGGGCTGGTAACGCTTATGGGTTTCCGCTTGCATTTCTTGCAGTAAGCGTTGGGCTGTCATTTGGCTTTCGGCGTCAATGAACATTCCGACGATCATGGCTTGGTACATTGCAACCATTGTAAATTCTGTGGCCATGTCCATCATTACGGGAAGAACACTCTGCGCCCAGACATCTTGTGCTACGAACCTTTCAAGGCGTTGAAATTCACGATCAATATATCTATCAAAATTTCTTTGCGACTCACCCCATAGATCACCAAATTCGCTTCTAATTGCATCTTCACATGATGAACACAATGCGCCTGCATTTGTGGGCATTATTAGAGTCGGGACAAAAAGGCACGCTGCAACGAGAAAAACTTTCGCTTTTTTAGTCACGTTTTGTGAGATTGCTCTATTTAAATACATTCTGTTCATTATTCGTCCGATTGTTTCGTCAAATCAGAGTTCACCGACTTATAACGTTCGTTTAACTTGCTAGATAACATCACCGACATCATCATTTCCTGACGCAGTTCACTTTCAAAGAGCGCGCGATCAAGCATTAAATTTATGGCTTTCATTGCGACAGATTTACGATCAACATTTACTGGCTTGTCATATAAATTAGCAAAAAATCTTGGGTTTTGATACATCAACTTGCCGAGCAGTTCGAGTTGAGCATATTGGCTTGGCCTCTCGCCTATTAGTGCAATGATTTCTTCATCTGATGTTGATGTGGGCATCATCTCTCGGATGATTGCACCAAGATATGCGCCCGTTTCGGGGCCTCCACCACCAAGCATGCCTCCCGTTCCTGCGGCCTTCATCGCTACAATTGAGTTAAAGCTGTTTTCTGCAACCGCTCTTTTGGCAATAATCGTTCTTAAGTCGTTATACTGGTCGCGCGGTGTTGTAGAACCGAGCTGATTAAATGACATGCGGCGTGTTAAGTTGTCGTGACCGTATAGATTTGCAGCAAGCGCAAGAACATCTTCTTCGTCATGAATGCTTTCCTGTCTTGGGTCATTGGACGGGTAGGACGGGTAAGGCCCTCCAGACGGCGCGCTTGGATCAGCCAGATCGATGTCGGTAAAATTCACGTTCAAAGTTCTTGGTGTTTCGATTAATCGTGTGTAATCAATATCTCTATTATAACGATTTACATCCCGCGCGCCAGCAAGCGTACTTCCGCCGGTGCCATCACGGTCACAAGCACGCATTAAGCCTGTTCTTCCAGAAGACCAGCCGTTATCTCTGGGGTCACAATATGACGTTACAAATTGATTCCAGCGTGCACGTTTATCTGCATTTGCATTCGTAGCAGAGCTACTGCCTTTTGTTCCTAACTGGCGAGAGATTGATCGAGATGACAGGGCGTTAACATTTAATTTTACTCTGCTTTCTGTCGCGGCGAGGCTTCTTATGCCTGTACCGAATGTGCACATTCCTGCGCTTGGATGATAATCTTTATGTGCCTCGGCCTGAAGCTGGAAAAATAGTCTTTGTGTTTCCAGTTGGTTTTTGGCATCAAAAAAAGTTCCAATCATCTGCATCTGGAACATTGCGTTCAGGCTTAAAAATTCTGTCAATTCTGCCAATCCATCAAAGGCGAAATCAGAGAAGAAGTTTCCAGTCATGAAATTTTCTTCAGAATTCACATGGTTTTCGAAGTTGTTTTCTAAAATAGGATCAAAGATAAAATCCTGAAGTATTTCCATGGCAATTTCTGTGGTGGCAAATGTATCAAGAATATTACATCGCCTGCATGAAATACGAATACAGAACGAAAATGCTTCGGCTCCTTTTTCTTGCGTCGTCAAGACTGGGCCTGCCGACAGAAGGACGAGTGTCACCAGTAATGTCACCTTGACAAAGGTTCTTAATTTTAATTTTTTTACCAATAAAAACAAATTTTTGCCTTTTTAAAAAACTTTAATTTTCGGGGTTGCCCGAAACATTTACGCCTTTATTCACTTCTCTGTGCAGTCCACGTAGCTTACTTGCGAGTAGTACGGAGATGCTCATCTCACGTCTTAACTGACTTTCGTATATTTCCCGATCAACCATTAACTCTATGGCCTTCATGGCGACTTTCTTTCTGGATACGTTCGCTGGCGTGTCATACAGATTCGCATAAAAATCGGGATTTTGATAAATTCTTTTTGACAGGATTTCCAGTTGAGAGAAATAGCTTGGACTGTAGCCAATATATTCAAGTATATTTCCACCTTCAATGCCGCTAAATAAGGGGTCTGTCGGCATAAGCTCTCTTACTATCGAAGCAAGAAATCGCCTTGTTTGAAGCGGGGCGAGGGCGACTGTTCCTGCGACACCTCCAGTCGTTCCGCCAAGTTCATGGGTTGTTCCTGATGCCTTTAATCCCACGATTGCATTAAAGCTTGCTTGCGCAACACTTCTTTTGGCTATAATGCCTCTTAGGGCAAGAAATAGCTTTTGTCCCGCTGGCGTGCTCAGGGCTGCTGACCCTAATGATCTGGAAATTGCGCGATGACCATATAAGTTTTTTGACATTGCAATCACATCCTCTTCATTGCCCGGCTGAAAAATAGGGCCTGATGCGTTGAATAAAAGAGCCTCCGGTCGTCTTACCGATCCGACAACATCCAATGTTTCGTGACTGTCATCATCGTCATCAACAAAATTTACCTCTAATGTCTTGGGGTCCTCGATCAACCTTGTGTAGCTGATATCAATATTAAACCTATTCCTATCCTCTCCGCCTGCGTCCGTGGAGCCCCCTATTCCATCACGATCACATGCCATTCTGAGGCCGGTGAAGTTGCTGCTGGCGCCTGTAATGAATGCTCTTTGAAAGTTGTTATCACGCGGATTACAATATGTTCCTACAAATTGATTCCACCTCGCCTGATAATCATTATTGACAGAGTCGGCTCCCATGGCACCCAGCGGGCCTGTTTGCCTCGTCAGTGAAATTTGAGACAGCGCAAGTGCGGTGTAGCGCGCCCTGTTTTGGCTACCGGCCAAGCTTTTAACATTAGAGCCGAACCAGCAGAAATCTTCACTTGGCGTATAATCCTGATGTGCTTCATATTGTAACTCGCGGAAAAGTCTTTGCGTATCCATTTGCGTTTGCGCATCAAGAAATGCACCAATCGCCTGAACGTAGAACATCGCCACAGCAGCCATTTGAGTTGACATGTCGTGAATTGCGGGGACAACTTGCCCATTATACAAATCGTCTCGCAACCAATCTTGGTAAGCCGCGAGATCATCATCGAACTCGTTTCTTGTGTTTCGTCGCAGATCATCATGGTACTGTTGCACTAAATCAACAGCTCTGTCACAATCACTTTGCCCACACGTATCTGGCCGAGGACTTCCACCATCCCCAATTCCGCATTGGCACAAGGCGTGGGCTTGGCGTATGGATAAAGAGGGTACATCTTTCGATGTGTTTATCGTCAACATGAAGATTGAGCACATCACAACAAGAAAGCACAGAGCATTGTGCTTATTGATTTTTCTTGTAAAAGAATGTGTTTCGCTCATCTCGTATCAAAACTCTAATAATTAGTGTCTGGGCATGCTGCACCATTTTCAAAATTATTTCAATTATTTTAAAATATAGTTCTGTCCCTAAAGGGAATGTTAACATAAACTTGCACCCAAGCGCACTGAAATATTTACGAAAATTAAAAATTACTTTTTGGATGAGCTATTTTCCAATTTTATTGTTAATCTTCTTGTGCCTCATCAGCTTTTATTTCACAATGCGATCTATCCATGGTGGACCCGTTTTGTTATAGTTGGAAAATTTTAAAATATTATAGAAGTTTGAAATATTATGCTTAATAAAAAAGAGACTGATAAGAATACGAAAAATGATGTTTCTGGCCTTGGCACCGTTGTCATCAGAAACGAATTTTATAGGGATGGCTACCGCAGTCTCTTGAAAATGGCCCTCATACAAAGTGTTGTAATTCTAGGTCTTATTGGGTCTATGTACTATGTTATCAGGGTACACCAGCCACAGCATTTTTATTTCGCCACTACTGAAGATGGGCGGCTTATTCCCATGGTTCCGCTCAATCAGCCCAACCTCAGCACGCCGGCGCTTATGTCTTGGGTTGCGCAAGCTACCACGGAGGTTATGACTTTTGGCTTTAATGATTACAGGCGTCGCCTTCAAGAATCATCTCGGAATTTCACAAAGCGCGGATGGGAAAGCTTTACTCAAGCTTTACAACGGTCACGTATCATTGAAATGGTTGAGGTTAATCAACAAATTATTACAGCGGCGCCCAAGGGTGCGCCCGTACTTGAATCTGAGGGGCTTGTTGCTGGTCGATATCAGTGGGTCGTTCAAATTCCACTCATTCTAACATACCGTTCTGGCGCAAAAACTTACAATACGGGACTGCTGGTAACGGTAGTTGTCGTTCGTGTTCCTCGCCTTGAAAGCCCTAATGGCGTTGGGATTGAGCAATGGATTGCTGCGGCGCGTTAATGGAATATAGATATTTTTTCTCTGTTTCAGTGATAATTCGTAGACAATTATAAAAAATGCATGTATCGTTTATGTGTTTTAGTAAGAGTATCTGGGTTAAATGGAATTCATGAAAAATTCAAAATCATCAAAAAAGCTAGCTTCGAATAATATGTGTTCAAAGTTATTGGGGTTAGGTTTGATCCTGGCATGTACAACCTCTTTTTCATATAGCGTCATTGCGCAAGAAGACATGCTTCCTGGCGGTCCTGCTGCAGATGTATTCGATATTGACGGTCTGGACGATTCTGGTCTGGACGATTATGATAAAACAACGGAGCAGTTAGAAGACAGTTTTCGTAAGGAAGCCTTTGATTCTGCCTTGAAGACACTGCTGCCTTTGAAGCCCGATGAGATTAGAACCCTTTTGGAGCATTTTGATCGTACTGTTGAGTCAACTGAGTTGCCTGTTCACCCTTATCCCCGTCCAGAGCTTCTTGTTCAGAATATTTCTTTAGATCCTGGGGTTCTGCCCCTTACTGTTAAGCTTGCCCATGGATATGTTACAACAATTAGTATGCTTGATTCATCAGGCCAGCCTTGGCCTATAGAGGATATTAGTTGGGTTGGTGATTTTAAAATTCAAGAGTCTACGGTTACTGAAACTACTCATATTTTGCGGATATCGCCTGAGACGCAATTTGCTCATGGCAATATCTCTATGAGGTTAATGGGTTTGAATGCTCCGGTCATTATGACATTCGAGACAAACAGGGATCTTGTCCATTACCGCTTTGATGCCATCATTCCAAAGCGCGGTCCAGGTGCGAAAACCCCGTTAATTGATCCTGGCGTCACATTAGCATCTGGCGATGTCGATATGTCTGTAGCGCTTAGCGGTGTCGTTCCTCCAGATGCACAAATGCTTAATGTCGGTGGTGTTGATGGCCGTACAACTGCTTATATCTATAATGGTCTGACTTATGTGCGTACGCCCCTCACTCTTCTCTCTCCTGGTTGGGATAGCTCTGTAACATCAGCTGATGGAACAAAGGTTTATGCTTTGGAAGAGACACCTGTGATTTTACTATCGGATAGAGGGCGTATGGTGCGTGCCTATCTTACTGCGCGTGAGGACTTGCTCGATGAATGATGATTTAGATGAAGAAATAATTGGAGCTGATGACGGTTTTGATGAGTTTTCTGCAGGTTCTAGTGCTGGCGATTCCTTTAGACAGAGCCCTCTTGCTAAGCTTTTAATCGTTCTTTTAGCGGGCGCCGTTCTTATCGGTGTTTTTCTGTATTTTAGTGGTGATGCTGTTAAGGAAACTCCATCTATATTACCTAGTGGTTCGGAAGTCACCCAAGTTCCAGGAACAGATACTGCGACCGTTCCTCAGGCTTACACCGAGGCTGTTGAGCAGGTCAACGAAGAAACTCTTGATCGTGCGATTCGTGAGGGGACTAGCGCCATTCCTGTTCCTGTCGAGGCCCCTGAAACACGCTTGGAGGTTCCGGATATTGAAGAGGAAACAGAAGATCCCTTGCTTCGCTGGAGACAGCTTCAAGAAGAGCGTGTTGAAAAGCAGCTGAGAAGTCGAGAGGCTGAAGTCGAGCCTGTGACTGTTCTTGATGCCGAGCAGCAGAGTGAGGCAATTCAACAGCTTTCTGATTCTATGGTTCAACAAATGGAGTCTGTGCTTAACTCTAACACGGAAAATAAAGTTTTTACGACGAAAACTCTCATAACTTACGATCCAGAAGGTGGCGACGCTGCTGGGGTTCAAGCTGGTGCAGGTGCATCAGGTGGCGATCCAGGCGGTGCTTTTGAAGAAGAAAAAGAAGAAACGATTGTTATTGCGGCTGGTCAGATTTATTATGGGCAAACTCTCCTTGAGGCGAACTCTGATGTCCCTGGCTCTGTTTTAGCGCAAGTTGTTAGTGGGCCTTTGAAAGGCTGGAGATTAATTGGTGAGTTCACTGTCCTGGATGATGCTGAGAAGCTTGCAATAACATTTAGTGTCGCAGTGAATGACGAGGGGAAGCAGTACACTATTGACGCTGTTATGCTTAACCCAAAGACAACTCTTCCTGCTTTACGCACAGACATAAATAGACGTTGGATTCGTCGCGTTCTTTTACCTGCCGCATCTGCTTTTATTGATGGTTATGCTGGGGCTATTGCAGAGTCAGGAAGGACAACCATTACCGTTAGTGGTGAGACTGTTCTTCAAGAGGATGAAGAACTTGATAATGATCAGGAAGTTGCAACTGGTGTTGAGGAGGCTGCTCAAGAAGTTAGTAGTATTGTCGATGAGTATGCAGATGTTAAGCCCTTGATTATCATTAAAGCGGGAACACCGATTGGTATTTTCTTCACTGAGAATGTCGTAGACGAAGAGAGTGATATCTAGGGCTATGGTCGATGACGAAGATGAGCTCTACGACTTTTTTGTAGATGATGATGCTCTAGACCCATCAGACGATATTTATGGCGAAGAACCGATCAGCTTAGAAGAAAAGCCAGTCGGTTCTTCTGATTCAGAGGAAGGTTCTGCTCGGCGCACTAAACAGTCTCGTTTATTTATGATTTTTCTTTTAGCGGTCATTGGTGCGGGTGGTTTTGGGTTTTATAAGTTTTACTTAAATCCCCATGATAAGGATTTGATGATTCCTGTTGTTAGACTTAATTCTGATCCACTCGTTCTTCCTAAAGATTCTGAACCTTCTTCTGCGCAATCCCCTTCAAACGATATTCCAGAGAGTGTTCCTGAGGAGAGAAAAACGGAAATTTCTGTTTTTGCTGAGGACTTATACGAAGACACCCTTGAAACACTTTCTTCTTCAGATGTTTCTCACCCCTCCTCTACGATTACACCTTTGCCTGATTTAGGTAGTTTACCAAACTTTGCTGTTGTTGATCTTGATATCAATGAGGATATTTCTTCTGCTATAGAGCCTGAAACTTCTAATATTGTTAAGTCCAAAACCGAAGACGTTTCAGAACAGAGCGATTTGATTGAGGAACAATTTTTGTCCCAAACGGACACATCCTTTGTTTCCAAAACTGACATGAGCAAGGCGCCCGTAAAAACTATACAAATACAAAATGAGGTTTACATTCCTGAGCTTTCTGCGGTTCCACCTTATGAAGACTCTGATTCTGTCGCGTCTGATCATAGCATTCATATTGTGACACCTAAATATAAGCCAGCGAGCATCCAGAACAGTGATGTTTCCAATATGCCCGTTAAAAACCCTTTGCCTAAAGAGGCTAAAATCATTGCAAATCAGTGGGTTATAAAAGCCATTCTGCCTGGTAAAGCTGTTATTTATAATGAAATTAGCGGAGACACGCGATCTGTCGAGGTTGGTGATCGTGTTCCCTCTGTTGGCCTTATCAGCTCCATCCAAAAAATTAGTGAGAAATGGGTTGTGGTTGGGTCTGACCAGAGCATTACGCAATAAAAGCCTTGGTGAATTTATCGACAGCTTTCCTCTGTATTTCTTCTTTATTTCCTTAAGACGGTTAAAAAGTTTGCAGTTTGTACGTAAAGTATGTTGTAATGAGGGGTATATTATAGAAGGAGCAGAAAATTGATGAGCAGACAAGTCGTGTCCCTATTTTTTGGATTTTTATTCGTTGTTTTTTTTGCAAAGATGGGCTTTGCTCAAGATGCAAATGACGTTGCGTTTAATATTACGAACAGCGTCTCATCCTTACCTGGGTTAGTTGCTGCTCTTTCATACCTTGTAGGCCTTATTCTTGCTGTGCGTGGAATATTCAAGACGATTGAGCATGTCACTATTTCCAACACATCGGGGAACTACGTTTTTCCGCGTGTACCGCTCGCGTATTTTCTTGCAGGCGGGCTGTTGTTTTCCCTTCCAATTGTTATAGAGGCCGCTCAAACGACAATTAACGGCGGCAGCATTTCACCTTTCACCATTCAGGCTGAAACTTTAGCTAGGCTGAACAATTTCTTTTCTGGCATTAATGTGTATCTTTCGATTGGGACGAATATTAATACTGTTTTTGACAATATTACAAGTTCTATTGATCAATTCCCTGCGCTTGTTTCTGCAACGGCTTACTTATTGGGTTTGCTGATTGTTGCCTCTGCTGTGCTTAAAACAAAAGATCATGTTGAAGAACCTTCACGTACCACCATTAAAGAACCCGTTATTCGTTATCTCCTTGCGGGCGCTTTGTTTGCGCTCCCTACTATTTATTCGGCGATGTATAATACGATTACTGATGGTGGGCTGGGGACAGGCGGTACTATCGCTAGTTTTGTAGCTGGGTTTAGTTTTCTTTTCTCTTCAGAAACAACCTCTTTGGAATGTGTTACAGCTTATCTTGGTGCGCTTGCCGTATTTTTACCCGGAACCACCGGTTTAGGGCAGGTTATCTGTAATGCAATGCAGAATGCTTCTGGTTTTCCTATTTTTCTTACAAGCATTTCTTATCTTATTGGTCTTGTTTTTGGTATATGGGGTTTATTTAAAATTCGTGACCATGTCGTTGACCCTACCCGCACAGGACTCAATGAAGGGGTGATGCGCTTGCTTGCGGGCGGAGCATTTTTTGCATTTCCTTACCTTACTGTTATTTTTCGAACAACATTGTTACCGATTCCCTTAGTTGCTCTTACAACAGTTACCACAAATACTGGCTATAATGAAAGCCTGCCGCTTCTTGCCTGTAATACGATCCTTTCTGGTCTTGGCTTTGGTAGTGGTCCTTCTCTTGATCAAGCTATGAGCTGTTTCATGAATGATATTCTTGGGCCAACACATGTCGTTTTGAACTTTTTTGCAACTGTTGCCGGTATGATTTTTATTATGATCGGGATTTCACGCTTAATTAAATCATCTCAGGAAGGTGCGCGCGGACCTGGCGGCATCGGCACGATCGGTACGTTTGTTGTCGGTGGTTTACTTTTGTCTGCCACAACGATTTTGCGCGCAGTGTCTTCTAGTATGTTTGTAAGCCCTGTTACCCAAACCTTTGCTTCCATGCGCTATACAACGGGGATGAGTGTTGCGGAAACACAAGCCGCGCACAACGTTATTTCTGCCGTTTTAAAGTTCATGCTTATTATTGGTATGATTAGCTTTGTTCGGGGCATATTCATCATGCGCGATGTTGCGGAGGGTAAGCAGCAGGCCTCGAGTATGTCTGGCATCACTCATATTATTGGCGGCGCTCTTGCTGTTAATCTTGGCCCTTTATTGAATGCTGTGCAGGCTTCGCTTGGTGTTACCGCATTTGGTGTCTCATTTGGTGGTCTGTAAATTATAAATATTATACATAATTTTTTTAAAAAAATAGTTGAAATAAAATGTGGCATTTTTATGTCTGATATGTTACAGTTTAAACATAAAAGTAAATTATCACTTAATAAGAGGAGAACTTAAATGTTCACACAAACTAAAACTTCGTACTATAAACTTGGTGCAGTGATGACTGCTGGTATGCTTGCTACTTCAGGGTCAGCAAACGCCACAACATCAACTAACAACTTTGGTTCAATCGCATCTAACATCAGCGATTCTATAGCTCAGCTTCCAGGTCTGATTTCAGCACTTGCTTACCTTTTCGGTGTGCTTCTTGCTGTTCTTGGTATCATGAAGATTAAAGATCACGTTGAGAACCCAACACAGACTCCACTTAAAGACGGTGCTATCCGTTTGGCAGCTGGTGGTGCGTTATTCGCGGTTCCAATTATCCTTGAAGCAATGTCAGAAACTATTGACCAAGGTGCTACTGGTGCTGGTGCATCTGCTGCTGGTCTTCAGTCTGTATCTTTCGGTACTATCTAATAGACATAAGCGTAGTGACGGGATTTATACCCATATCACTCGGACTTTCAAGATCATCTTCGAAAGTTAACGAAACAAAGAGCGGAGCCAGTTCATCTGGCTCTGCTTCTTCGCATATCCTGACAAAGGAAATGAAGCAAAAAATTCTGGCGCGTGACAATGATACATGTCAATGCTGCGGCTTTCAGGCCAAGAAATATCAAGAAGTTCTATTCTTAAACGGCGATCAGACTGATTTCTCTGAAGAGAATATGAAGTGTGTTTGCATTTTTTGTCATCAATGTTTTAATCTTGATCGCATTCATATCATGAAATCTGGGGTTCTTTTATGGATACCAGAAATTGATCAGGCCGATCTTCATCATATCGCTCGTGCTATCTATGTTGCCCGTATTTCTCAAGGACCTATCTCTGACGCTGCGCGCCGCTCTCTTGATGCGCTGATGCAACGTCGTGAAGTTTTACGAAGCCGTATCGGGACAGATGATCCCTATATTTTAGCGACGGTTTTAAAAGATTATCTCACTAACTCCCATTATGAAAATCGAGAAAGTAAGATTGAGGGAGTCCGTCTCTTTCCATTAGACCGCCGTATTATAAAGGAAGCTGACCTTGAGTTTAATCAATTTCCTCAAATTCTTGCTTACTGGCGTTCAAAAGACGGGCCTTTTGGAGGCAAAGTTCCGCAGAAGTGGTTTGACGTCTATCACTCTATACAAACTGCGGCTTAATGGTGTTCTCAACGTCTTGTTGGTTCGCGCGACCTGCCTGCAGACTTTCTCTCAAAAGATTGTTTTAATTCCTCTGTAAATCGCTGTGAATATGCTGTAAAGTTTTTTTAAAATCATCTACAAAAGAACGCATACTTAATCCATGAAATTAACAGATAAAATATTAGCGCCTTTTCAAAAAGCCCTGCGGCTTTCTGTCTCATCTTTTATCCGTTTAGAGACAATGGACAGTAAGACTGTGATTGTTGCGGCAGACGGTTCGCTTGTTTCTTATGTGCGCGTTGAGGGTAGTAAGCAAATCATCGGGGATGAAGAATACGAAAATATCGTCGCTTCGGCTAATATTAAACTTGGCGCACGTTTTGATCGGATCGGGCATGCTATGCAGGTTTATTTTGTTCGTGACCCTGGACGCATTCGACAAACGCTTGAGGCGCAAATTAGCCCAAGCCGTAGAACTGCGCAGCAAATTGGTATTGACCTAGAGGATTTGTTTGATGAAAAAGTTAATCACCTTCAGAGGTTTTTGACACATGAAGAACAGTATTTTGTTCTCTGGACACGGCCCTCTGCGCTCTCAAAAAATGAAGTGAAACGTGCTGGTGAGGTCGTCAAAGAGGAAGGTAAAAACTGGTTTCCTGCGGCAGGCTCCCAATTTCCCTTTGGCGTGTTAGAGCCGTTAAGAACCCGTCACGGCAGTTTTTGTAATGCCATGATGGCTGCTTTCGATGAGCTTGGCATTGAGTGCGGTATGCTTGAAGTCCATGATGCCCTTAAGGCCGTTCGGAATAATCTTTTTCCTGATCATGCGAATGATGATTGGCGCCCATGTTTGCCTGGCGACCCTATCCCGCCGCGTGCGCCACAAAGCTCGGTTGATATGTCAGATATACTTTGGCCTAACTTGCCTGCGCAAATTACGGCTGGGGATGCTAAAGTTTTAGGGAAATCTGTTGTCCGTATTGGTAATTTACTTTGGGCTGGCGCGGATATGACACTTGGACCTATGGATTCGACGCCCTTCCCTGTTCTCCTCAACAGGCTAGTCGAGGCCGATATCCCGTTTAGAATTTCTTTTCTTATTGAGGGTGGGGGCGCAGCGGCCGTTGCGTTTAAGACTTTCGCGGCTACGATTATGGGGCCGACGAATTCTGGTAACAAATCAATCAAGTACTCCTTGGAAAACCTTGCAGCGCTCTCTCGCAAAGAACCTGTTGTGCGAATCAGAATTTCGATTGCGACGTGGTGCAGAATTGACGAAAAAGACCAAATTCTTGATCGTCTCTCTGTGGTTTTGCAATCTTTCGAGAGTTGGGGCTATTGTCAGATTAGTGAATATTCTGGTGACCCCCTTGATTGTGTGATGTCTTCAGCTATGGGGATTCACTGTGCAGGTACTGCGCCATCAGGAATTGCGCCGATGGTCGAGGTGATGCGTATGCTCCCGTGGCAGCGCCCTTCCAGCCCGTTTGAGCAAGGTGCTATGATTTTTAGAACACCTGATGGCAAGATATGGCCTTACCAAACAGGGACGAACCTGACAACCACTTGGTTTGATCTTATTTTTGCGCAGCCAGGAGGCGGTAAGTCTGTTCTTTTGAATACGCTTAACTTTGGAACTGCCGTTACGCCCGGCTTGAGTAAGCTTCCTTATATTGCTGTCATTGATATTGGGCCATCATCCTCTGGATTGATTTCGCTTATTAAAGAGGCATTGCCTTTGAGCCGTCAGCATGAGGCCTGCTATTATCGGCTACAAATGGCGCACCAGTATGCAATTAATCCCTTTGATACGCAGCTTGGCTGTCGTTATCCTTTACCAGATGAGCGGAGCTTTTTGGCTGAGCTTCTTACGCTTTTAACCACGCCTCCGGGGTATGATAAGCCCTATGACGGGATGCAGCAGCTTTGTGGCCTTGTTGTTGATGAGATGTATCGCTGGCGTGATGACGCTGCTGCGAACGCTGAGGCGCGCCCTTATCTCCCCCGCCTTGAAATGGAGATTGATGCGGCGATCACAAAATATAATATTCACCTTCCGTCTGATCCTTTTTGGTGGGATATTGTTGATAAATTATTCGAAATTGATCAGCCACACCTTGCTAATATTGCGCAGCGTCACGCTGTTCCGACGCTTAATGATGCGATTACGGCTTCGCGAAAACCGCAAATTCGCTCTCTCCTTGAGGAAACTTCAATTGGCCTCAGCGCAGAGAACGTTATTAGCGCTTTTGAGAGGATGGTTACGTCTGCTATTCGTGAATACCCAATCCTGTCGTCTGTGACACAATTTGATATTGCAGATGCGCGTTTATGTTCGCTTGACCTTATGGATGTTGCACCGCAAGGCGATGAGGCCGCTGATCGTCAGACATCTATCATGTACATGCTCGCACGTCATGCCCTTGTGCGTTCTTGGTGGACAAGTGCGGATTCATTGCAAAATATTCCTGAAAAATTCCGTGAGTACCATGCTGTGCGCTTGCAGGAAGTTTCCGAGACGGCAAAACGCCTGAATTTCGACGAATTCCATAGAACGAGCCGATCAAACTCCGTGCGCGCTCAGGTCATTCGTGATGTTCGTGAGGGACGTAAGCGCGGTGTTCAGATTGTTCTTACCTCCCAGCTGATTGATGATTTTGATAAAGATATGGTCGATTTGGCGACAGGTGTGTGGATTTTGGGAACGGCTATTTCTGATAAAGCCGTTCAAGAGGTTGTCGCGCGCTTTGGTCTTTCAAATACGGCGCAGCATGTTATGCGTTACAAGCTGACGGGGCCTAAATCAATTGGTGCGCCTGCCCTTATTGTTATTGGTACGACGTCTGGTCGATATGAGCAGCATATTTATAATACGCTCGGCCCGATTGAGCTTTGGGCCTTCTCCACCTCTACCGAAGATGTTTCTATTCGCAATCGTCTTTATGCGCTTTTGGGTGCAACAAGAGCACGTCAGATGCTTGCGGCTTCCTATCCTGGTGGCAGTGCGCGTAATGAGATCAGACGCCGCGTTCTTGCGAATAGCGAAGCTGGGGGCGACACTCGGCAGGCTATGATTAGTACTGTTATTACGGCCATTGTTGATGAAATGGTTGAGGAAAGTAAGAAAAGCCAAGATACAGAGAACAGAAAACGTATCAAACTTTCATTGAATTGATTGCGAGCACGATGGATCAAGAACAAGAAATTTTGAAGCAAACCGTAATTGAGAATGAAAAGCCTGAATTCACACTTGCTGATAAGCTCAAAGAACAACGGCGCCTGAAAAAAAAGAGAAACATCAAGCTCTCTGTGATTGGAGTTTTTGTTCTTTTCTTTCTGTGTGGTTTTTGGTGGTTGTTCAAGCCGTTTAAAAGCTCGGCAGAGTATGGGATTTGTCGTACTTTCCTTGAGCTTGTTGTGCCCTATCCGAATAGTATTTATGTTTCTGAGGTTGATATTCTGCGCAATGATAAGGGTTTGCGTCTTTGGTATTCCCATACAGATGCTTTTGGAGAATATCGTATGGAGCCGTTTATTTGTAATTTGGGTAAGGATCCTGAGACAGGCCGTTTGAAAATATCTGAAATCAAACTGAATAAAGTTAATATGGATGCTTCTCAAATAGCATATCTAAGCAATGCGCTTATTCTTTTTGAAGAAAAACCACTTATTATGAATTATCCTGCTGCGCTCCCCGACAGCCTCGGTGCGTTGCACTTTGATTTTGATCTTTACAGAAAAGTCAGACTCAATTCTGACAAATATAAAGGGCCATAGATGCGTTATAATCAACTTGGACGCACGGGTGTAGAGGTGAGTTTAATTTGCCTTGGCACAATGACGTGGGGAGAGCAGAATAGCGAGGCAGATGGCCATGCGCAGATGGATTATGCGCTTGATCAGGGGGTGAATTTCTTCGATACCGCCGAGCTTTATGCCGTGCCACCGCGTGCGGACACATATGGCCGCACTGAGGAGATTATCGGCACGTGGTTTGCGAAAACGGGCAACCGTGACAACGTTGTTCTGGCGAGTAAGGTTGTTGGGCCTGGTTTGCCCTGGATTCGTGATGGTAAGCCTTACACCAAACACTCTCTTTCGCTTGCCGTTGAGGAGTCTTTGAGGCGTTTGCAGACTGATTATATCGATCTTTATCAGCTGCATTGGCCTAACCGAGGCTCTTATCATTTTGGACAGCACTGGGCGTATAGTCCCGATTTTGACCTGGACAAAGTCGAGGCTGATATGATTTCGATATTGGAGTCACTCTCTGAACTTGTTGCTCAGGGCAAGATACGACATGTCGGGCTATCGAATGAGACATCGTGGGGCACGATGAAATGGCTTAATCTTGCCGAGAAATACGGCTTGCCGCGTATGGCTTCGATCCAGAATGAGTATAGTTTACTCTGCCGTTTGTTTGATACCGATTTGCATGAGGTGGCGGTCACGGAAGATTGCGGTTTACTGGCTTGGTCACCCCTTGCGACGGGCTTGCTCAGCGGGAAATATGCGAACGGTGCGCGCCCCGCTGGATCACGCTGGAGTATTGAAGAGCGCACTGTGGCGCGTGATACCGAGAATGCACATAAAGCGGTCGCGGATTATATAAAGGTGGCGGAAAGGCATGGGCTGGATGTGTGCCAAATGGCTTTGGCGTTTGTGAATTCACGCCCGTTTTTGACGGCGAATATCATTGGCGCGACCAGCATGGGGCAGCTCAAAACCGCTATTAGCTCGGTTGGTGTAACGCTTTCAGATGAATGCATGAAGGATATTGCCGCAGTTACACGTGATTATCCTGTGCCTTATTGATCTAGCGTCTCTTTATTTATTTTGGTAAAAGCGCCCAATACCGCCCTTTGGATTTCATGATTCCAGCCATATCTTCGGCCTTTTTTCCGTAACCCCAGAAAAAATCACCGCGCACAGGGCCCTGAATCGCGCCACCTGTGTCTTGGGCGATCATGAGGCGTTGTATATTGCCTGCGCCTTCCTGCGGATGATCTAGGTCTACCCAGAGCGGCAGGCCATAGGATATGAGCGTGCGGTCGATTGCGATTGAGCGTTTTGGCGTGAGCGGCACACCTTCGCCGCCGAGCGGGCCTTCGCCTATAAGCTCTCGGAAAAACACATATGATTTATTTGTGTTCATAATTTCGTCTGCTTTTTCTGGGAAAGCTTCAAGCCAAGCGCGGATGGATTGCATCGAAATATTTTCTTTTTCAATCGCGTCCATGTCAATAAGCGTACGCCCGATTGCATGATAGGGATACCCGTTTTGGCCTGCGTAACCGATGCGCAGGGTTGAACCATCTTCTAAGGTAATAATCCCAGATCCTTGAATCTGCACGAAAAAGGCGTCGACGGCGCTATCGACCCAGACGAGCACTTCGTCGTTATGTGGCCAATCACCATTCACGATGTTTTCACGTGTTTCATACGGTTTTAGCGTTCCGCTTTTGACGCGCCCTGCGATACGTACGCCTTTAAGGTCTTCGCGGAATTGCCCTAAATGCACCATCACCAAATCGTCAGGACGTTTATAGAGCGGGATGGTGTATCGATCTGTTTTTTTACGCGATCCTTTTAGTGATGCCTCGTAATATCCAGTAAATAGACCCTCTTGCTGTTCATTATTAAAGACTGCGTGCGGTATGAAGTTGGCCTCAAAGAAGGGTTTTAGGTTTTCTTCGTTCGTATTTTCAAATTTTTTACAGATTTTCTGCCAATCACCAAAGGTTCCTGCGGCCTCAAGTGCGCCGAATTTCTTCTCGGGGGCGTTTTTGTGTATGCGTGTGCAAGAGCGATTTAGCGCTTGGGCAATTCCGGGGAAATCATCTTCTCCCCAACCTGGGAGATCGTCAAAGCTTGCCGATTTTAAGATGAGCTTGTCGGGCTTTGCTTCTTCAGCAGGCGGGGGAGCGTCCTCGCCGCAAGATGACAGAATGAAACAAAAAAGAAGAAGATGTTTTTTCATTTAATGCGTATTCGGGATGCTTTCGTTGTCATTTACGCCGTCTTCGCGGGTTTCAACGACGAGCCAGCGTGGGTCGCGGGATTTTATGTTGCGCGAGAATGTCCAGAGATCGCGCATTGTGGTGGTTTTATCAGGATGGCCTGCGATGACGTTTTGGTCATCATCTTTGGTGACTGACATTTCTTCAGCGAGAAAACGAACCGTGACAAGTGCATTTTTGCCATCAAGGCGCGCTTCGGTGATTTCTGATTTTTGAATTGACCGAATTTCTGTTTGCATGGTTTCGTCCGCTTTTTCACGCGCCGTAATTGCGCCGTCAAAGGCTTCGAATACGTCGGCGCCGAGCAGGTCTTCGAGTGTGTCGCGGTCGCCTTCGGCAAAAGATTCAACGACATACACAAATGCATCTTGCGTCGCTTGGAGGAATTTATAGACGTCGAAATCTCGATCAGCTTTGGCGATCTCAATCAGACCAACAACTGTAGCGGGGCCAGCGATTGCCATATTGCCTTTTGGCGTTCCTGCTAATTCTTCAATTAAGGCGAGATTGTCCATTCCTTTTTCTGAATCAGGGGCGTCTAAGTTGATCACTTTTCCATCTTCCCCTAACTCTAAGCGCGGAGCGGGACGGTCTGCTTCGTCTTGGCTGCGTGTTCCCAAAATTGAGCGAAGCCAAAAGATCAGCCCTGCTGCGACCAACGCATATACCATTAATTCTGCACTCACTGTCTTTAATCCTTATCCGTTTGACTGTTTGAGACAATACAAGCTATAAACAAATATTACCATAGTTTTTCGATTGTTTTCGATAGCAGGAGCCTTGAAGCGTGCCGTTTTTCATACTTTTTGTTTTGATCCCCTTGGCTGAAATTTTCGTTTTTATAAAGATGAGCGACGTTATTGGCTTGGGGACGTCTTTGTTGATTGCGCTTGGAACGGCGATATTAGGTGGGTTTTTGGTAAAATATCAAGGTATTCAGACGATGATGAATGCACAGCAATCTCTTAATAAAGGAGAAATTCCATCTAAGGATTTATTTGATGGTTTATGTATTGTGGCGGCGGGGGCGACGCTGATTACACCAGGCTTTATTACAGATGCAATCGGCTTTGCGTTGTTAGTTCCTAAAGTTCGTGATTTTTTGCGTGAAAAAATTAAGAAGTCTGCACATTTTTCAATAGGAGGATTTAATGCGCATTATACGGAATTTCATGATCATAAGGGTTATCACAAGCCGGACGACCCCCATGTGATTGATGTTGAATATGAAACGATTGATGATACGCGCGATAAGGGTTGAGATTGCTCGCATTTTCAGGTAACACCTTAAGGTATAAAAGAAGGAATTTTATTATGGCCAAAGAAGAAAATACTCCTAAAGAAGTTATGGGCGAGGCGCAATCTGCACTCCCTGTTACTGTCCATGCACAATATGTGCGCGATATTTCGTTTGAAAACCCAGAAGCGCCTATGTCTTTGCGCGCTGCGGCGACGAACCCTGAGATGAATGTTAATATCTCTATGGATGCACGGGATTTGGACGATAAAGAGATTGATAATCTTTATGAAGTAGCGCTGACGCTTTCTGCAACGGCATCCCATGAAGGTAAGGCTTTGTTTATCGCGGAAGTGATCTATGGGATTACAGTTTCTGTTGGTGACGTTGTTCCCGAAGAGCAGCACCATCCGTTGCTTTTGATCGAAATTCCGCGTTTAGCGTTTCCTTTTGCGCGCCAGATTTTAGCGACCTTGACGTCTCAAGGCGGTTATCCGCCGCTTTTGCTCAACCCAGTTGATTTTGAGGCGCTTTATATGGATCGTTTCAAAGATGAAATTGCGGCGGCGCAGGGCGAAGGCGAAGGCAGTGTGAATTAGAATTCTGTGAGCCGCGACGAAAAGCACGAGAAAAAGAAATTTACTGTTCATCTTGTTTCTGATGCGACAGGGACAACTCTCTTAGGTTTGTCGCGTGCTGTTCTTGCGCAATTTGCGGGGATTGATCCTACACAAAAATTCTGGCCGCTGGTGCGTACAGAGCGCCAATTGGAGCGTGTGATTAAACGCATAACCGATAATCCAGGCCCAGTGATTTTTACCTTTGTTAACAGTGATATGCGTCAACGTCTTACAGAACATTGTGAGCATCTTGGCGTACCTTGCGTGCCTGTACTTGACCCAATTATTCGCAGTTTATCCTCTTATTTGGGCATTCATGCGGTTGGCGTTCCGGGCCTTCAGCACACTATGGATGATGCCTATTATAAGCGCGTTTCGGCGATTGATTTTGCGATGCGTTTTGATGATGGGCGGTCATTAGAGGGCATAAAACAGGCTGATGTTGTGCTTGTTGGCGTATCGCGAACATCGAAGACACCAACAAGTGTCTTTTTGGCGCGGCGCGGGATCAAGGCCGCGAATATTCCACTTGTGCCAGGCGTTGATGTGCCAGATGAGTATTTTCAGCTTAAAAAGCCGCTTTATGTTGGGCTCACGACTGCGCCGTCCCGCCTTAAGCAGCTTCGTCACTCGCGTTTGCAGGCGGATGAAAATAACGTGCCGTTTTCTGGTAATTTATATTTAGATGAAGAGAAAATTGAAGATGAAGTGCGAAAGGCGCGCCGCCTGTTCAGTGATCATCACTGGCCTGTGATTGATGTCACGAAGCGATCCATCGAAGAAACTGCGGCTGAAATCATGGCGCTGCTTCAAAACAAGCTTGAGCGTGAGGCGAAGAAGCATGCCAAAAAAGACTCCTAAAATTATACTCGCATCAGGCAGCGCAGCGCGGCGCAATATGTTGATGGCTGCGGGATTACACTTCGATACGATACCTGCCGATCTGGATGAGCAGGCAATTATCGATACGTTGTTTGCGGACAATAAACCTATCCTTTTCATCACCGAGAAGCTGGCGGGCGCGAAAGCATCAATGGTTTCTGCGCAAAATATGAATCAAATTGTGATCGGATCAGACCAAACCCTTGAATTTGAAGGAAAACTTCTGACAAAGTCTAAGACTGTTGAAGAAGGGCGCGCGAAATTGGAATGCCTGCGCGGGGCGACACATTATCTTCATTCGTCTGTTTCGGTAGCCGTAAATGGCCAAATAATGTTTTCACATACTGACTCTGCATCCTTAATCGCGCACAATTGGGATGATGATTTTTTAGATGCCTATGTTGCCAAAAATTCTGATGCACTTTTGCATTGTGTTGGCGGGTATAAGATCGAAGAACAAGGCGCGTGGCTTTTTGAATCGATCAAAGGGGATAATTTTACCATTATGGGCATGCCTTTGCTACCGCTGCTCGGGTTTTTAAGGCAAGAGTATGAGATTTTACCATGACTGATCGTTTCGTTAAAACTGGCGTTATAGGTCACCCAATTTCGCACAGCAAGTCGCCTATGATTCATGGCTATTGGATTGAAAAGTATGTGTTATCTGGATCATATGACGCGATAGACATCGCGCCTGACCAACTAAAACAGGGCGTTTTGAATTTGATCGATCAGGGCTATTCTGGGTTCAATGTGACGGTTCCACACAAGGTTGCGATGATGGATATTTGCGATGAGCTCTCGGATGGCGCACGCATGATTGGCGCGGTGAACACAGTTGAGGTGCGCGGCAGCAAACTTTATGGCAGTAATACAGATGGATTTGGATTTATACAAAACATAAAGACGTACGCCCCGAAGGATTGGTCTTTTGATGGGAAGGCGGTTGTTCTTGGCGCGGGCGGCGCGGCGCTTGCGGTTGTTCATGCGCTGCTTGAGGAGGGGGCTTCGGAGGTTCTTATTCTTAATCGAACACGCGAAAAGGCCGATGCTTTATGCGCTAAATTTGGCGGAAAACCAGTTAGTGGAGACTGGTCAGAGCGGAATAACCTTATTCAGGATGCTAACCTGATTGTGAACACAACGTCCCTTGGTATGGCCGGCCAACCACCGCTTGAAATTGATTTGAACGGCATGAGAAACGCGCTTGTGAATGACATTGTTTATGCGCCGCTGATGACCGATTTACTTATTCAGGCCGAGCAAAACGACCTGTCGATTGTTACGGGGATTGGTATGTTGCTCCATCAGGCGCGCCCGGGATTTGAGCTTTGGCATGGAATTATGCCATATGTGACCAAAGATCTAGAAGATCTCGTGCTTTAAAAATCACCAACATCACATTGCAGGCAGGTTATGCCGTTTTTGCGCCACATATCGACGACTTGCTGGCGGTCATCGACGGTGAACAGGATTTCTTTTCCTTCTGCGCGGAGTTGATCGAGAATTTCTTCTTTTATGAGTGTATCGGCGCGGAAATCTTTTAAGGGGCGCATCAAGAGGCGGTCAAAAGGGATTTCATTCCATGTTAGCCATTGCTCGGTAATTTTTCGGCTTTCTTCGCCGCGGCCAGAGACCAGAATAATATCGTATTTTCCGCTGTCCCATAGGGTTTTGTATAGCTCTACCACTGGAGCGTTCAGCGTGTCATCGCCCATTGCATTGTTAAAGGCGCGCCAATCAGGCTTGTCTTGGTCAAGGCATTTGCGGCGGTGCGCGATGTCGGCGATTGTGCCGTCTATGTCGAATAAAATGGTGGGCTTTTTCATGATGCTTAAACAAGGTATAAGAGGTTTATGATTGTTTTAGGTTTAACAGGCGGAATCGCAATGGGCAAGTCGACGGTGGGTGCGATGATGCGCAGCCTTGGCGTTCCTGTGCATGAGTCTGATGATGCGGTACATGCGTTGCTGAAGCGCGATAGCCCTGCTCGCCCACGTTTGGCGGAGGCGTTTCCGTATTACGAATATCCTGAATTATACGAAAAAAAGACCTATGATTATAACCGTAAGGCCCTTGGGCGGCTTGTGTTTTCGGATGATTACCAGCGCGCTTTGTTAGAGTCGATTTTACACCCGTTTGTGCAAATGGAACAGCAGGATTTTGTGCGTGAATATGCCCGCAAGGGATACGATATGGCGTGTTTGGATATTCCGCTTTTGTTTGAAACGGGTGCTGAGAGCCGCGTTGATTATACGATTACCGCCAGCGCCCCAGCGTTTTTACAAAAACAACGCGTTATGGCGCGCCCGAATATGAGCGAAGAAAAATTTGAAACAATCGTTGCGCGACAGATGAGCGATACCGGGAAATGCCGCCGCGCGGATTACGTGATTAAAACGGGAATAGGGCGCGCGCAATCAATGCGGGATCTTAAGGGCATTTTACAGGACGTAAGAATAAAGTCCGGCCTTATTCAAGAACCGGACTTTGATGATGAGGATAACGAGGTCTGCTAAATTAATTTAAGCAGCGTCTCTTTTTCTTTTTGGCTTTGAATCAGGCTTTGGCCCTGAGAATTTCTTCTTTGCATATGGCTTGTTTCCGCCTTCAGATGATTTGCCTTTATATGGCTTCTTGCCCTGAGGTTTT
>CAYGSA010000003.1:0-21797 GCA_964352375.1 uncultured Micavibrio sp. | reverse complement strand
CGCGGTTTATCGCCAGATGCTGCTTCTTGCCCTCCCGCGTATGGCTTCTTGCGGCGCTCTTGGCCTTCTTCGCTTTTTGGCCCGTCCGAGAATTTACGACGTGGTTTTTCACCTTGCTTGCCTTTATATGGCTTTTTGCCGTATGCGCGATCGCTTGGATTGCCTTGGGGTTTTTTGCGTCCCCCGAATTTACCGGGCTTGCCGCCGCCAGCGCGCTCTGGTTTTGAGGGATGTTTATCCGGGAACATGAGCTTTTCGATTTCATACCATTTGCTCATGTCATGGGACGCGATCAAGCAAAGTGACTCGCCCTTTGCGCCAGCGCGCGCGGTGCGGCCAATACGGTGGATGTAATCTTCTGGCATTTGCGGCAGATCATAGTTAATCACGTGCGCAACATGCGGAACGTCCAAGCCACGGGCAACAACATCTGTTGCAACAAGGATGCGGAAGCTCTGGCTGCGGAAGTCTTTGATGACGCGGTCACGCTGGCGTTGTTTTAGATCTCCGTGAATGGCCGCGGCTTCGTGGCCATCGCTGTGGAGTTTACGGGCGAGCCGATCTGCGCCACGTTTTGTTTTTACAAAAATAATGACGGAACCATCGCGTGCGTGAAGTTCTTCGACGAGGACGCCATGTTTCTTGTCTTGTTCAACGCGGATCGTTTTTTGATCAATATTTTCAGCAGGGTTGAAGCTTGATCCAACGGAAATACGCTCTGGGTTTTTTAGATATTTATCGGCCATGCTCATGATATTTTTTGGCATGGTTGCAGAGAACATCAAAGTTTGGCGCTGTTTCGGGATGTGTTTTACGATGCGGTCAATTTGCACGCCGAAGCCCATGTCGAGCATACGGTCTGATTCATCGAGAACGAGAAATTCGCATTTATCAAGCTCTAGATTTCCGCGTTCGATATGGTCATTGATACGGCCTGGCGTGCCGACGACAAGGCGCGGGCGGCGTTGGAGCTGGGTGTATTGTTTGTTGATTGACTCTCCGCCGATCAGGAATGCTGTTTTGATGGGTGATTTCGGGCCAAGCAATTGGATCAGGATGTTCATCACCTGTTTACCAAGCTCGCGGGTTGGTGTCATGACCAGAGCGGTTTTGCGCTCTGAATTGAGTAATGCTTCAACGAGAGGTATCGAAAACGCGGCGGTTTTACCCGTTCCTGTTTGGGCAGAGCCCAAAACGTCGCGCCCTTCCAAAGCAATAGGAATTGCTTGCGCCTGAATGGGCGTGGGTGTGTCATATCTCATGTGTGTGAGTGATTTAGCAAGCACGTCGTGCAAGCCGAGTCCATCAAAGTTTTTCATAGTTTTTAAAAGGCGAACAAAACGATGTTTTGCTTCGCGCTTCCCTCAAGATCATCCAGATCAGTTATTCGGACTTATGCCCTGTTTGCATTTATCTCTTCTTTTTTCGAGAGATAAAAAACTGAACTTTTAAGGATGATCATTACTGTAATGAAAAGCTCGGTTTATAAGGCGGTGTGCGCCAGACTGCGAGCAGAACATGCCATCTAAAGATTCATATGTCAAGAAAATAGTCTAACGCTTTGATTTATCGTGCCAGAAGGACATGGAAATAGATGTAGTCTCCTGTGGCTTCTTCTTCGAAGCAGCCGTAATTAGAGGCCTTTGAGCCAAAAGGTGAATCCTCAATGCTTGTGCAATCTGGGCTACAGCCGTCGATTGTGTCTGATCCTATATACTCCCCGTCAAAGCGGAAAATATCTAAATCACCGAAATCGGCAGGGATTCCTTCAATTCCAATTTGTTTGTTAATGCGTGCGCACAGAGCCTTGTTGAAGTTACGCGACACCATGATTAAATCGGCAGAGTCAGGATTATCCGGTTCATTATTCTTTAATCCATACACACGGGCCCGCGCCGTAAATTCCCAATCTATACTCCCATTAAGCTCATCAGATGGTTTACGATATCCGACGGCTCCGCCTTTTGGGTGGAATATTTTGTGGCGATCATCGTCGCATCCTGCATGGTTATACGTTTCATCGTTTGTGCCTGTATAAAAGCAAAGCTCATCTTCTTCGGCTTTGTTCAAAATTGTCATGCGGCTGACAGCTTGAGAGATGGACGCGCCAAATTGAATGATGCCAGAGGATTCAACGAGCGCCTCTTCTCCCCCCGTTTTTCCACCGCCTCTGTTCGAGCCTGTCACAGCATAAGATAATGCCGCAAAAAGTGCGACAGCGATCAAGATTAGGAAAAGCACGTTACCTTGTTCATTCATTTTTATATTAGGCCGAATTATGCGTTCTAAATCAATAGATTTGCGGCGGCGCATCACAGCTTTGCTTCTTTATGGGTTGCCTGAGCGCTTGATCCATTCATAATGCGCAGATGGTTTTTAGTGTTTTGATTGCAAATGTGTTGCCGCTTTATGGTCTTATTTTGCTCGGTTTTGTTGTCGGGAAGAACGTAAAGCTTGATGTTCAGCCGATTGCGACGATTATGCTGTATGCGGTTTTGCCGGTTGTGATGTTCGGCGCGACGGGGAATATGGAGTTTACGGCGGAGTATTTCTTGCCACCGTTGATTATTGCATCAATTTCGATTGTGGCGTCGGGTACGGCCTATTTAGTGTCAGCGCGTATATGGCCAGACAAACGGCACAATCTCCTCGGCCTTTTGGGAACTGGGGGGAACGGCACATATTTCGGCATTCCCATTGCACTTGCGATGTTTGGACCTGAATGGTTAAGCATTTTTATTCTTATGGTTCTGCCGCTGTTTATTGTGGAATGTACGCTTGGATATTATTATGCGGTGCGCGGGGATTCGACGATTAAAGACAGTCTGATCCGCGTTGCAAAATTGCCGATCCTGCACGGGGCGATTTTGGGATTAATTGTAAATTTAGCGGGTTTTGACTTACCCGAGCTGTTTAATGAATATTGGATGCGGTTTACCAACACGACGATTATTTTGGGCATGATGATGATCGGCGCGGCGCTGGCGCGGATGGAGAATTTTCGTTTTGACTGGGCGTTCTTTGGCGGGGTGGTGGCGCTGCGCTATGTGCTGTGGCCTGTTTTTGGGTTTGCGTGGGTGGCGTTTGATCGTCTGTATTTAAATATGTTGCCCAGCACTGTTCACAGCATGCTGATTTTGGTTTGTGCGTGTCCGCTGGCGGCGAATAATGTGGCGTACGCGGCGCGGCTTAATCTGCACCCTGCCCTGACGGCGGCGATGGTATTAATTACGACGCTTTTGGCGCTTGGCTTTATTCCGCTGATGCTTATGCTGGGCACTGTTTAATTTTTTTTCTTGTAAAAGTTTTTTTATGATTATATTGTTTCCGTAATTATAATTTGGGGTTTATATAATGGCACAGTGGGATAGAGATACGTTTATTTCTCGTCTACAACAGCATCATGACTGGTTGGAACATGATCTTAAAGGCGCAAAGCTTTGTGTGCATGATGATGCTTTAAAAGGCTTTGATCTTCAGGGTGCGGATCTTCAGGGTGCGGATCTTTGGCGTGCGAACTTGGCTGGCACAGATTTCAGGCGCGCTGATATTCGTAATACTATATTGTACGATGCTGTTTTGACCGACGCCGATTTGCGTGGGACGCTGATAGGGCATGCCACTTTTCGAGATTCAGATATGACGCGTACAAAAATTACTATGGGCATGTTGCAATCCCCGTCAGTCGATTTGACGCTTGCGAAAAATCTTGACAAAATACGAGTGTTTGATGATGAGAAGGAACTTGATCGCGATGCTGTCGCCGCGTTGGTCGCGGAGCATAAATCAAATCGTCAAAAGCCTTCTTTAGAAAACGCAAGTTGGGACGGACCATAGTGCGCGAAATTGTTTTAGATACCGAAACCACCGGGATGGACCCGTTTACGGGCGATCGTATCATTGAGATCGGCGCGGTGGAGCTTGAGAATCATTTGCCGACGGGCAAGGGGTGTCAGATTTATATCCAGCCTGAGCGCGAGGTGCCGCAAGAGGCCATCGCCGTTCACGGCATTACCAATGAATTTTTAAAAGATAAACCTGTTTTCGCGGAATGTTATATGGAATTTATGGATTTCATTGGAGGTGATTCACAGCTGGTCATTCATAACGCCGAATTTGATATGAAGTTCCTGAATTGGGAGCTGGAGAATGTAGGCCATAAGCCGATTGCGTGGAACCGGGTTGTTGATACGCTGAAAATTGCGCGGCAGAAATTCCCTGGTAGCCCGGCGAATTTGGATGCTTTGTGTCGTCGGTTTAATATTAATAACGAGGCGCGGACGTATCACGGAGCGCTTTTGGACTCCGAGCTTTTGGCGGAAGTGTATTTGGAATTATTGGGCGGGCGGCAACGTGGTCTCAGCCTGAGTGAAGATACGAAGAAAGATGCTAATGGCATTGCGATAAAGATGGAACGCCCTTTCCGTGAGCCTCGCATTTTCAAACCGTCCGCCGAGGAGCTTGCCTTGCACACGGAATTTCTGAACGAGCTCAACGAACCGCTTTGGGAAAAAATCTCCTGATTTGACTTTTTGTTTTATTTCCTGATATAAAGCGCAGCAGAATATGGGTCGCAGCCTACCCCATTATACAAAACAAGGACGAAAGACATGAAAACTTTACTTATCTGCTCTGGCGGATTGGATTCTGTGGTTTTGGCGCATAAAATTGCTGTGGAACATGAATTAATCGGCCTTATTTCCTTTGATTACGGACAAAAACACAAAAAAGAGACTGATTTTGCGAAAAAATGCGCCCAGTGTTTGGGTGTTTCCTTTGATTTGATCGATATTTCCGGCGTGGGAGCCGCTTTGACGGGCTCTGCGTTGACGGATGATCTGGATGTGCCTGACGGGCATTATGCCGAAGAGTCCATGAAGATTACCGTCGTTCCCAACCGCAATGCGGTTATGCTTACGATTGCCTATGGCATTGCATCAAGCCGAGGCGCTGACGCGGTGGCGACGGCTGTTCATGGGGGGGATCATTTTATCTATCCTGATTGTCGCCCTGACTTCATTCAATCCTTTGAAGCCATGCAAAGTCATGCGCTTGAGGGTTTGTCGGAGATTAAGCTTTATACCCCGTTTTTGAATCAGACCAAGGCTGATATTGCCGCGGAGGGTGGGCGTTTGGACGTTCCGTTTTCTGATACGTGGTCGTGTTATAAAGGCGGAGAGGTGCATTGCGGGCGATGCGGAACATGCGTGGAGCGCCGCGAGGCGTTTGATTTGGCGGGCGTTAAAGACCCAACCGAATATGCAGACGCCGATTATTGGCGCGAAGCCGTAAAGAGGGGAGCCGCATAAATGTATATTATTTCTAAGGAATTTCATTTTTCTGCATCGCATATTCTGCATGGCTTGGCAGATGATCATCCGTGTTCGCGCCTGCATGGGCATAATTATTTGGTGGAGGTTGAGCTGCAATCCGAAACATTAAATCAGGTTGGATTTGTGCGCGATTATCGCGAGCTCTCGGCGCTGAAAGATTATATTGATGATGTGTTTGATCACCGTCATTTGAATGATGTTTTGGGCGAGGAAGGCACGACTGCGGAATTGCTCGCCAAGCATTTTTATGACTGGTCGAAAGACCGCTGGGCGGAGGTAAGCGCCGTAAGCGTTCGTGAAACGCCGCGCAGTAAAGCGACGTATAGACCATCATGAGCAGTATCCGCGTTTCAGAAATTTTTGGGCCAACCATTCAGGGGGAAGGTGCGCTGATCGGGCAGCCAACGGTATTTGTGCGTACGGGCGGGTGTGATTATCGGTGTAGCTGGTGTGATACGTTGCACGCCGTAGATTCAGAATTTCGCCATGAATGGGAACCAATGAGCGCGGCAGAGATATTCGGGCGGATTGAAGATTTATCGGGCGGCGCGGCTTTGATGGTGACGTTATCGGGCGGGAACCCTGCGATCCAGCCGCTTGGCGATTTGATCACGCTGGGGCAGGCCAAAGGGTACCGGTTTGCGCTGGAGACGCAAGGCTCGATTGCGGCGGATTGGTTTAAGGATTTGGACGTGCTGACGCTTTCACCCAAGCCACCGAGCAGTCAGATGGAGACGGATTGGGATGCGTTTGATGCGTGTTTGACAGCGGCGGCTGGTAGGCCTGACATCGCGCTTAAGATTCCTGTTTTGGACATTGCGGATTATGATTATGCGCGGGGTGCGGCGGGGCGTTACCCTGATCTGCCGATTTATCTTCAGCCTGTTAATGAAAATGTTGATGGTGATGCTGACACAGATGCGCTGATGGCGAAAATGCGCTGGCTGGTGGATAAGGTGAACGCCGATGGGTGGTACAAAGCTATTGTGCTGCCGCAACTGCATGTGCTGTTATGGGGTAACGAAAAGGGAGTTTAGTCTATGAGCGACAATATTTATGAGAATTTAGAGCAACTTGGCAGTCATACGCCACTTCCAGAAAGCCCTGAAAAGGCGGTTTTGGAGCGCGTTGAAAATCCAAAACAAGACATGCCGTATTGCGTGCGTTTTACCGCGCCTGAATTTACATCGCTTTGCCCGCTGACGGGGGCGCCGGATTTTGCGCATCTGGTGATTGATTATGTGCCGAACAAGTTTTTGATCGAGAGCAAGTCTCTCAAGCTGTTTCTTGGGTCGTTCCGCAATCACGGCGCGTTTCACGAGGATTGCACCCTCGAGATCGCCCAGCGCATTATTAAAAAAGCGATTCCTGTTTGGCTGCGCATCGGTGGATATTGGTATCCGCGCGGCGGTTTGCCGATTGATGTGTTCTACCAAAGCGGTGAGCCACCGAAAGGCATTTGGATTCCTGAACAAAAAGTTGATGGTTATCGTGGGCGGGGTTAGCGCTTGTGAATACTGCACTTGCACTTACGATATATGATGAGGCCTTGCAAAAGGCGAATGATCATTTTCTTGATTGGGATCAACGCACAGCGGAAGATATTGCGGCGAAACCATACAGAACACCGACTTTGGATGAGGTTCAGGCGGTTTTGGATGCGGACGGTTTTGAAGATTTAAAAGGCAAGGTCAGCGCACAGGATGTTATGTTTATGGCTGAGAGGGCAAGCGATAATGAACGCGGTGCGTTTGATGGGATTTCGATTTTCGATTATCTTACTGTTGGCGGTGAAGGCGAAGATTACGACTTTTTCTAGGCTCTGAATATCCGACCGCGGGAGAGGATGGCTAGGGCGGTGAAGCCTGCGGTTGATAGAAGCACCGAGCGGAGTTGGCGGGAGTGTTTTTGGCCGTGGCATTCGCTGGCGAAATGTTGGCAGTTATAGCCGATCAAATTATATTTCTTACCTATTTTTGCACGAGCTAACGCCACAACGATGTGTGGTGGGCTTTCGCTGGGGTAGCCTTTTGATCTGATTTTACGCCCAGCTGAGAATTCTAATACTGTTTGCTCACACACCTTGCCTGTGCGTTTTGAAGCGGCGATGACTTTATCGTCACCTGCATAAATTCCGTCATGCTGAATGCCTGCGTACCATCTGATGGACAGGATTTGCCCTGGTGTGTATTTTTTTGCGTCGTTCATAGAAACAGTTTACCAAATAAACATGATTTTTGCATCTGTGGTCTTAATTTTATATGTTCGTTTGGGATTTTTTGTTATGCTAATGTAACTAACGATAAAAAAATGGTGGTTTTATGGGATTTTCAATTCAAGGCTTATTAGGCGTTTTACCTAGATCGTGGCGCACTGCCGTGGCTTCTGCGCCAGCGGTACCTGCAATTTCAAGGGCAGAAGCGCAAGTATTTTGGTCTTCCAGACCGCAGCTTAGTAGAGATCAAGAAAAGACCGCGGATGACGTTATAAACCGCCTTCAGCCTAAACAGTCCGGTGCCTTGTATGCTCTTGCAGAGGGATATTTGCGGCGTAGACTTGATAAAAATTTGTCTTTTTCCGAAGGCAGTAAAATTGGTGATTTAAGCGATGTGCAAAAAATTATGGGTCATGAGCACGATGTCGACTTGATTGAAGACCTTGATACGACCGTTCTTTTTAGAGTGTTAAACATGCCGTTAGCGCAACGTTTGGCTTTGAGGTCAGAGGCAGTAGACGTGAAAACGGTAGAACTGGCCTAGCTCTTTTCTTTAGGGAAAATTTTTGCCGCCAGAGCTGCGTCGCGGAACGGGACATCTTCGACGATTGTTGCCTGCATATCATACATAATATGGAAGAGGTGGCTTTGGTTGAATTCGTTATCAATTGAAGAATAGAGCGGATCGCCTAGAATTTCACTGCCCTGCCCTTGTAAATAAGCCGTTTTATCAGGCAAGCATGACAGCATTTCGATATTCATTTTGCTTGGTTTTTTCTGGCCGAAGCTTTCAGGGCCGCATGACATTAAAACGTCATCCAGATAATCAAGTGTGTCTTGGTCGCAGGCATTCACGCGATCTTCGCCTCGGAACCATTGTTTAAAGGCGGCGCGCGAGGCCTGACCGTTAAAGGCGGAGGTTGGGTCGCGTTCCAGATATCCCGAATATGACATCGCCATATCGCCAATGTCAGACCCAATCATGTGACGCCAGATATCTGTATGCTCTTCGGAGCGCAATTCCCATGCGACCATAATTGATATGACATCAAGGTCGGCGGCGCGGATGCGTTCCATCATCATAACGTGTTCAGGCGAATAGGTATCATCGAACCCGCCATAGCGTTTTTCCTGCCAGATATCGCGCAGCGCCTTAATCATTGTAATTAGGGTTACGTTTCTGAAATAGACAGAGCGCCCAAGCGAGGAGGGCACGAGTGCGTTATTATCAAGGGTGAGTGTTTTGAGGTCTACGTCGATGCAGTAATCAGAGCCAGCAAGGTCGTCGAGGCCGAGAACCCAGTCTTTGTCGATGGCTTCGAGCAACATGAGGCGGCCTGTTGGACTTTCGTCCAAGGCGTTTACGCACCACGATAATATATCTTCGTAATCGAAGATATCGCATCCCTCTGCTTCATCGAAATAGTCTAGATTCATGTTTTCACACATTAATTCGGCGAAATGCCAACGGTTAATGTCGGGCAGTTTAAAACAATCCACAGGAGAGTCTAGACAATCAATTATTTTTTTGTTGTTGACTTTGTTTTCATTTGGGGAGCCGTTTGAGAAATGATCCGCCATGCTTTCGCCTTTACTCGAGTAGTAGAAAAACGCGTTATCCTTTTTGGGACCAACGTCTGAGGTCGATGATCTCTGCGCCGTTATTGTTTTTGGCTTGAGATAGTTTTTGAGATTTTTTCGACGTACTTGGTTTTCTGAATTCACCAAGTTGTAGAATATCGGCACTCTTTGCGGTTCCATTCTCTCTTAGACCCTTTTCCTCAATCAAATTATGACGGATGTCATGTGTGGATAGATCTGAGTCTTCTTGCAACTCTTGTTCCGTTTCTTTGTAAGAACGCTCGAACTTTATGAACCAAAGGAAATTCGCGCTGGAACGGTCACGCACTTCTGCGAAAATTGGGTCATCAGTAATTGTCGCAACGTGCGGCGCAAGGTAATTTTTGCCGAATGGCATTTCGCCAAGCTTTGAGAGCAATTCGACTGTGATTTGATCGGAAGATGATGCGTTTTCGAACACATACCCACTGTAATCTGCCAGCATTGCCTTGATAAGTTTTTTATCAAGGCCGCGACAGCGCTCTGACAGGAACCAGCTTTCGAACACTGCGGCGCTTGCGGTGCCGTCATTGACGGTTCGGAAGTTAATGAAGGCTTCGCGTGAAAAGGCACGGCCTAAGTCAGAGAGAGGAGAGTTTTCAACCCGCTCCCACACATCTCTATGGCCTGCGAGCTGAAGCTCCCAAGCGGTGCGCACGATTGCGATCGCGAGATCTGCATCTTGTGCGCGGTTAATAAGAATTGCTTTTTCTGGCGTGAATGTCATTGGGTTAATCAAAACCCCCTGACGGTGTTGCCAGTGGCGGCGAAGTTCACGTGCCATTAGAAGAACGTGATCTGTTAAATTCATGTGCGGGTTCAGAACGATTGCACAAGCTTTGCGGTCATATGACACACTTTCTACTTGTTCACTCATGATGATCTTGCCGTCAAATTTTTCAAATGTGTTCATATAAGCAGCGGCGAGGCGGCTTTGTGAAAGCATGTCTTTAATTGTTTCAATACGCGTGGCTTGTTCTTTGTCTGTTAAATAGAAATTCATGCATTCTGAGAGGCTCTCCGCGTTTTCAGAAAATTCCGTGTAACTGCGAAGCGTTGTCTCGGGGATATATTTTGTCATGTCATCAAGGCCTACGATTTCTTCTTTCAGGACACGCATTTCATCGGCAAGAAGGCCGAGTTGATCGAGGTCGAGGTAATCTTCCTCTTCTTCTGTAATGTCTGTTTCATCAATGTAGAATAGCGGCTGGTCGCCGACATATGTACATATGACTGGTTGGTCACCATCTAAAGTATACGCTACGCCACAGACTTGATGCTCCGTAAGGTGCGCGCTAAGAAAATCTTCGTAATTGTTGCTCATGGCTGGTTCCCTAACCAATTTGTTTATCTACAGAATGCCCATGCGTCAGCGGTGATCTTGCTGACATGTTCATTATTGCGCGCAAATGATTAACGAAACCCTACCAAAAACAGGTTTCTTTGATTTTTTTGGGAAAAATGTTTTGTGCGTTAACAGCGTGTTAATACGAGGTGAAGATGGGGTTAAGAAATGGGCTATATATCTGCCGTTGCGATCTGAATAATGCGTTTATCAGATGCAGTGCGCCAAGCTTTTGCTGTTGGGAAAGATTTAAAAATCTTATCATATATCGTTGCCAAGTCTTGGTTATTGAAAATTCTTGGAAAGTTTAGCGTTAGATTTTTATCATTGAGATAAGCTTGTACTTCGATATTACCTAATATTCCAGAAATTGTTTCTGGTATGTCAGTTGATAATCCAAATTCTTCAGAAAAATTTTCCATATTTTTTAACCCCTACTGCCCCAGCGCCGCATCCAGGACGGGGATGTCTTCAATGAGGATTTCATGATCGGTCATGGTCACGCGGCCAGTTTTATCGATGATGATGTTGGTCGTAAACAACGCGTCTTTTAACATCATGTGACCGTGTATGATAAATCCACCGTCTTTTTTTTCTTCTTTTATCACGAGCGGCTGGAGTGTGTCATTGAGTGTTTTTTTGACGATGGCAGGGGGTTCGTCTTTCCAATTTATATGCTCAGCGCTCTCACAAATTTTGAATTTTCCATGACGGCCTTTAACGTGATCAAAATAAAAGCGCACATAATCGATAATATTTTTTTTATTTAAACTGATCTCTGCGGCGGCGTTATAATCGTATATTGTTTGATAACGGTAATCGATAATGACAAAATCTTGCGTATCGTGTTTTTGCATCACATAGCGCTGTAGTGGAGGATTTGTTGCATGATCAGCAATGTCGAGGAAACGGTGGCCTTTATAGAACGGGATATCAATTGCAAGAATTGTAGTCTCGAGTGGGTCAAAAATGCTGCCATCGACGTGTTTGTTAATCACATCGGTAATGGATGCGATTTCATCAGATTCTAATTGTGTGTAGGATTCATCAAACATAGGGTGATTCGTTTTTGTTGTCTTTCAAAGGCCAGTGTGCGGCGAATATGTATAAAAATCAAGAGTCTGGGCGTGTAAAACTCTGTTAGGGACTCACGGGGGTAAATTTGTATAGATTGGTGGACGAAGTTATGCAGATTCCATGCTATGTGTCCCAAGGTGAGTCATCCCATTGTGGGAAAGTTGGAATCGCAAAAATGAAAAAAATGACTCGACAGGATCGACTCGTCAGAGAATCTCGTTATTAAAAGAAGAAGGCGATTGTGAGTAAAATGGGGGAAAGTTTTTATCCTAGATATACACAGCCCCTACTTCTTACTACTCCCTTTTAAATTAAATAATATATTTATAAATCAGACTTGCGAGAAAGGGTGATTTGAGAAAGTATGCAGGTATGACAAAGAAGAATTTTTTAGAAGTAATGGGTGGGCATAAGCCAGATCATATACCGTTTTGGTTTATGAGGCAGGCAGGACGTTATTTGCCTGAATATCGAGCGTTACGGGCGGAAGCTGGTGGGTTTTTGAATATGGCGTATAACCCAGAGCTCGCGTCTGAGATTACGATGCAGCCGATCAGGCGTTTTGGTATGGATGCGGCGATTATCTTTTCTGATATTTTGGTTATTCCCCACGCGCTAGGGCAGCACTTGGAATTTGTGCAGGGGGAAGGACCAAAGCTAAATGCTCTCAGGAGTGCCGATGATTTTAAATCTTTAAGTTTCTCAGGCTTTGAGAAAACGTTAACGCCCGTGTATGAGGCTCTCAGCAAGACGCGTACGATGTTAAGCCAAGAGGGTTTTGATAGTACGGTTTTGATTGGGTTTTGCGGCGCGCCTTGGACGGTTGCGTGTTACATGGTTGAAGGCGGCGGGTCTAAGGATTTCTTGCATGTGAAATCATTGGCGTACCGGGAGCCTGAATTGTTTGAAACGCTTCTGGAAATTTTGGTTGAGGCTAGCGCGGCGTATTTGATTAAACAGGTTGAAGCAGGCGCAGAAACGCTCCAGATTTTTGATAGTTGGGCGGGTGCGCTTGATGCGCAGAGTTTCAAGAGGTTTGTGATTCGTCCTACACGGAAAATTGTTGATTTGGTTAAGGATGCACATCCAAATGTTCCGATTATTGGTTTTCCGCGTATGGCGGGGCAGAATTATTTGAAATATGTTCAGGATACAGGTGTGACGGCTGTTGGATTAGACCCTAGTGTTGATACGGCGTGGGCAGCGCGTACGTTGCAAACGCATGTGCCTGTACAGGGGAATTTGGACCCAATTTGTTTGCTTGCGGGCGGTGATACGATGGTGATGGCTGTGGAGCAGATTATCAGCGACTTAAAAAATGGTAATTTTGTTTTTAACCTTGGGCATGGCATCAATAAGGATACTCCAGTGGAGCATGTGGAACAGTTGGTGAAATTAATCAGAGAGCGTAAATTATGAGCCAAAAAGTTGCGGTAGTTTTGTTTAATTTGGGTGGGCCGGATTGTAAAAATGCAATCAAGCCGTTCTTGATGAATTTCTTCATGGATAAGAATATTATCACTGTGCCTATTCCGTTTCGGTGCATTATTGCGGCGCTGATTGCGCGTAAACGCACGAAGCGTGAGGCGGGTGAGAGCTATGGTGAGCTTGGAGATAAATCGCCGCTTTTGGAAAATTCTATGGCGCAGGCTGATGCGCTTGAGGCTGCTTTGGCGGGTGGAGATGATGAGTATAAAACCTTTATTTGCATGCGCTATTGGCATCCGATGAGCCCGCAAGTCGTGCGTGACGTGCGGGATTGGGGCGCGGATAAGATTGTTATGGCTCCGCTTTATCCGCAATTTTCGACGACAACGACGTGGTCTTCTTTGCAAGTTTGGAAAAAGGCGCTGTATCAGGCGGGGATGAGTGATGTGCCTTCCTCTATGGTGTGTTGCTATCCTTGGAACGCTGGGTATATCAAGGCTTCGGCGGAGCATATTCGTGCGGAATATGACCAGGCGGTTAAAGACGGGCATAAGGATATTCGCGTTCTTTTCTCTGCACATGGATTGCCGGAGAGTGTGATTAAAAAAGGTGATCCGTATCAATGGCAGTGCGAGCAATCGGCGGAGCATATTGCCAAGGCGTTAGAGATTGAAAATCTGGATTGGCAGATTTGTTATCAATCGCGGGTGGGGCCGAAAAAATGGATTGGGCCGTCAACGGAGGAAGCGCTTGAAAAAGCCGCGCATGACAAAAAGGCCGTGGTGATTTATCCGCATGCCTTTACGCAAGAGCATGTTGAAACGCTGGTTGAGCTGGATATTGAATATAAGGAAGAAGCTGAGAAGATGGGGCAGCACGGATACTACCGCGCGCAGACTGTCGGCACGCATCCGGCGTTTATTGAGGGGCTTGCCGGTTTAGTGCATGCGCATGTGGGCCGTGATGATATCACCGCTGAAGGGTTTAAAGATAT
The DNA here is from genome assembly GCA_964352375.1 of uncultured Micavibrio sp. Taxonomy (GTDB): domain Bacteria; phylum Pseudomonadota; class Alphaproteobacteria; order Micavibrionales; family Micavibrionaceae; genus UBA1672. The sequence continues at coordinate 7,785 of CAYGSA010000003.1, read as the reverse complement.
TTGCCCGAGCGGTTCAGAGCAATGCTGTATGCGCCGTGATTTGGATGATGAGGGGAAGCTGATTAAGGCGGCTTGAATTTGGATGTCATACTGAGCGGAAGCGAGAGATTTAAGGTAAATTTGTAACAATATCCTTCGGGCGCTTTGCTTCCTCAGGATGACACTTTGGATTGGAATAATTATGCAAGACATACTCAATACATATTATGACTGGATACGGGCGCTGCATATTATTGCGGTGATGTCTTGGATGGCGGGGATGCTCTATTTACCGCGACTGTTTGTTTATCACGTGGATGCGCTGAAGAATTCTGATCAGTCCGAGACATTCAAAGTTATGGAACGCCGTTTGTATAAGGCGATTATGAATCCGGCGATGATTGCGACGTGGGTTTTTGGTTTATTGATGCTTTATGCGCGTTGGGATTTGTTTATGATTTCAGGTTGGATGCATGCGAAGTTGTTGTTTGTGTTTCTGATGAGCGGCGTGCACGGCATGTATGCCAAACATTTAAAGGCGTTTGCGCGGGATGAGAATAAGAAGAGTGCTAAATTTTTCCGTTTCCTCAATGAAGCGCCGACGCTGCTTATGGTGATTATTGTGATTTTGGCGGTGGTGGAGCCGTTTTAGGCGATGTCTAAACCACTGGGCGGTTCCTCTTCCTCGTGTGCTGACGTGTTTGTGAATGCGGCGACTAACATTATTTTTGTTTGTCCCGGGAAAAATCCCAATTTTTTCATTTCAGAGACTTTTTGAAAGGGGTTTAAGGCATCCAATTTCAGGAAATCTTCTATTGTTTTTCTTCTTTCCAGTTTGAATGATGGATCATCTTTATATTGTTCCAAAAATGCACCGAGATATTTTCGTTTTTTTGAAAGATTTTCTCGAAGATTTTCTAGCTTTTTGAATGTGTCCATAGATGTCATTAGTTGTATTGTTTTAACGATGCGATTAGCGGTATGTGATGATTGGAAAAAGGGCATTTGTGGGCCGCTTGTGTTGCTTTCATGTATTCGATAATTTGCTAAACTCTCGGGTATGAATATGATTTGCCCTGTTGCTGCTGCTAAAATACTAACATGAGCATCGTGGTTAAACGTATGATCTGGAAAAGGGAGTGCTTTTTTTAGGAGCACCTGATTCATTCCAATAGAAAAACCAGATGCATGTGTTATATGCATCATTTTTGCGAAGTTAACTTGCTCGTATGCTCCGTTTTTAGATGTATTGGCTGATTTAATTTTTACTGAGCCATCTTGTGACGTTAATGCATAGTCGTGATGCACCATGATGGGTGTGTCTTGGCCGTGTTGGGTTTCTTGTTCTTGAAGTTCTGTGACGCTGCGTGAAATTTTATTTGGGTGCCACACATCATCTTGGTCAGCGAAAAAAGCATAGGGCGCGGTGGAACGTTCCATGAGGCGCTCAAAATTCTTGGCGTAGCCTAGATTGCCGTCTTTATCATCTATGATCTGTATTTTACGATTATCTGTTGATGGAAGTTGTTTGAGGTAATCAATAATTTCAGGCGAAGAGCCATCATCGCGGATAACGATATTGATTGTCCCGTCATAGTCTTGATCCATGAGGTGATTGCATTTGTTCTTTCAGGTAGCCTAGCCCTTCAGAAAAACCTTCTGGGATGTATGTTGCCAATAGAATGTCTACTTCCGGATTTTTCATTATTCCATAATTACTATTTTTGATGCCTAAAATCAATTATTAATTCCTTAACTTTTAACCTGATATAGTATTTCCGAAATAAGTTGGTGATAAGTTCTTGACTTGTGTATTAAGTCTCTTTATATATCAAATTGTCTTGAGATAAATCCATAAAATTTTTGGGTAGTATATTTGCCGAACGAAGTTTGGCGCGACATATAAAAACAGTTTTGGTAAAAGCGACTTTGGAGTATAGGTTTTACGCTTTTTCATACGTTTATTTACAAGGTTATAACTTTCCTCATTTAGAACAATTACATTTTGAGTCTTACATGAATTTACAAGAATTAAAAACACGCTCACCCGCCGAGTTATTAGCGTTTGCCGAGGAGCTTGAAGTCGAAAATTGCAACACAATGCGCAAGCAAGATATGATGTTTGCGATCCTTAAACAACTCGCGAAACAAAATGTTCCTATTTCGGGTGTTGGTGTTCTCGAAGTATTACAAGATGGCTTTGGATTTTTGCGCTCTCCTGAAGAGAATTACCTTCCTGGCCCTGATGATATTTATGTGTCTCCCTCACAGGTGCGTCGGTTTGGTTTGCGCACGGGTGATATCGTAGAAGGTGAAATTCGCGCCCCTAAAGAATCCGAGCGTTATTTTGCGTTGTTACAAGTCGGGGCTATCAGTAATGAAGCGCCAGAGAAGCTTCGTCACCGCATCAATTTTGATAATCTTACGCCGCTCTATCCTGATCGTAAGATTAAGCTTGAATATGATGATCCGACGAAGAAAACAACCGTTCAGCGCGTAATTGAGTTGACATCACCAATTGGTTTTGGGCAGCGCGCTTTGATTGTAGCGCCGCCGCGCACTGGTAAAACGGTTATGATGCAGAATATTGCGAGTTCGATTGCAGAAAATCACCCTGATGCTTATTTGATTGTTCTTCTGATTGATGAACGTCCCGAAGAAGTGACCGACATGGCGCGCAGTGTGCGTGGTGAAGTTGTGTCTTCGACGTTTGATGAGCCGGCGTCCCGCCACGTGCAAGTTGCCGAGATGGTGATGGAAAAGGCGAAACGCCTTGTAGAGCATAAACGCGATGTTGTGATCTTGCTTGACTCGATCACGCGTCTAGCTCGCGCTTATAACACTGTTGTGCCCTCCTCTGGTAAAGTTTTAACAGGTGGTGTGGATGCGAACGCCCTTCAACGTCCCAAGCGTTTCTTTGGTGCGGCGCGTAATATTGAACAGGGTGGGTCGCTGACGATTATTGCGACGGCGCTTATTGATACGGGTTCACGCATGGATGAGGTTATCTTTGAAGAATTTAAGGGCACCGGTAACTCCGAGATTGTTCTTGATCGTAAGCTTGCTGATAAACGTGTGTTCCCTGCGATTGATATTCAGAAATCCGGTACTCGTAAAGAAGAGCTTTTGGTTGATAAAGACACGCTCCAGAAAATGTGGGTACTACGACGTATTCTTAATCCTATGGGGACTGTTGATGCCGTTGAGTTTTTACTCGGTAAGCTTAAGCAGACGAAGAATAACGATGAATTCTTCAACTCAATGAATCAATAGAAGCTTCTTCGCTTTAATTTGTAACCGTTCTTTTATCTTCGCGAATAATCATTTTTAAAACTATTTTCGCTAGGAGAGATATTATGCGTTACGTATTACCCTTATTTATATTATTTGCTTTGGCCTTGCCGTTTCAGGTAAGTGCCGCTGGTGCGCCAAAATTGATGGCGGTGCAGTTTCATGCTGATTGGTGCGGCAGTTGTGCGAAGATTGAACCACAGCTTGAAAAAGCCCGCGGTAAAGCCGATCTTGATAACAAGGATGTTTTGTTTGTGAAGCTTGATCTGACGAATGGCATGACACGTAATCAGGCGGCTCTGCTGGCGTCTGCGATTGGTCTTGGTGATTTTTACAAAGAGAATAATGGAAAGACGGGTTTCGTGCTTTTGGTTGATGCCGCGACAGGTGAGCATGTTGGCAAGATTACGAAAGAGCATGATTCTGGTAAAATTATTGAGTTGATTAACTCAAAACTCTAGTATTTCTAGTTACGAGAGCGAAGGGGGCCGGGTGTTGTGTCCGGCTTTTTTGCTGCCGTATTTTGGGTTTGTGGGGGGTTTTGTTTCTTTACCGATTGAGAGAAAATAGGGAATGACGAGCCATAAAATTGGTATAATGATGACGGTCAATAGACCGAAAAGTGTTGATCTGATTGGTTTTCTTTATCGATTTTCATAGCATAGCCTTTCGTTCCTAAAAAAATTATCATACATTTTATCAAAAAGCGTTTCAAAGTCGAAACGAAATTTATTGTCATAATGTTACTTTTGTGTTGAGATGAAAGTATAGACACATAACAAAAAATAACTCTGTGGGATAAAAAAATGAAAGTGGTTCAGCATAAAAAGTTACTCCTTTTGAGTCTGTTTACAGCTTTGTTTTTTATTACAAGCACAGCGTGGTCTTACGATTATTATAACTCTAATTTCCCAGAAAGTGTTTCACGTGAAACATTTTCTAACGCGCTTGATAGCGTTCCTGTTCCTGGGCACAAGGCGCCCATTTGTTCTTCCCTGCTCAAATCACTCGATACTCCTCAATCAGCGCACTCTCCTGCTGAAGGCCAACGCAAAGTTGGTAAAGTTGCTGCACTTAGTATGATTTTGGGAGCGCGATATGCTCTAGCGCCCTCTAATCAAAACCAAGATGTACGTCAAAGCGATTATGTTGCGACTTACCCTGCTCAAATTATCGCAGCCTATCGTCAGTGCCGGAAAGATTTTTTTCTGCGCGTGGCGTCATCACAATAATAAAAGTGCTGTAGCACTTATTAAGTCCCTTGTAGTATGCTGGTCGCTTCCGTTAGTTTTAACGGGGCGACCTTTTTCTTTGTTACGGGAATTTTTGCTCTAAAGCACAGCTATTGCGTATAGACCGCCAAAAAGAGCAGCAGACATTCCCAGGCTGTAATAAAGAATATTACCGAGTTTGGGCGGGCTCGATTTTTTTATGCCTTCGGGGAGAAGAGCGATTAATGTTGTTTTTAATGCTGTTTGTGCGGTCATTTGAATTATCAAAATGCCGAGATATGTAGTTACTCCAAGCGATAAAAGGTCAATTATGTGATGTATATTTTGGTTCGGGATATTGCTGATTATTTTATCTCGGAAGGTGAAAAAATAGGTTCCGAATATTAAGGCATTTAGTATTGTTGCATAGACTAAACCCGTTATGCGTGGCTTACGTGTAATGTTACGAAGGGCGGTGTCTGCTGTTTCTATTATATCTTTGATCGTGCCATCAGACAGGCCGATTATGTTTTTTGCTTTAAGTGCTTTTTGCGCTTTGCCTTGTCCATGGAGGGCGGCGTAAATAATGCCTTCTTTAACTGTGCGGTACTGAGCTGCTGCTTTCAGGTTTTCAGTGACATCTCCGCGTAGTTCTGCTGCGTCTTTTAATTTGCGCACGCTGTTTTTTACGAGATCATCTAAAAATGGAGAGACATGGGTTAAGCGGCTTTGTGTACCGAAGAGAAATATATAATATGTTTTTCCTTTTATATTATATTCAACATGTCCGTAAGGTAGGCTGACATCATATTTGATCGGGATTGTGATATGTTCTGAGTATTCTGTCTCTTCTTGGGGGATGATATTAATTTTTGCATGGTCTTTGATTTTTGAACCGTGTTTGTCGATCATGTTTGCCACCTTCTCTGGGACTTGATCACGGGGGTAATTGAAAGATGTGCGGGCCTGAATTTCCATGATGTGGAGATGGCTGCTCCAGGCGTTGCCTTTGCAGTTTGGGCATGTCGTTATACCGCTAGAGCGGCAAGTTTTGCATTGAATAGAGCCGCGTTGCTGACAACTGTTGCACATTGTGTGGCCTTTACCATGGCAGATTGGGCACTGGATTCGCTGGTTGTTTGGGCCATTGACCATTTGTGCGCCGTTGCAATGTGTGCAGTTTCCTAAGCCGGATCCGTGGCATCGGGGACAAGGTTCCATGCCTTTTCCGTTGCAGGGGAGGCATAGAATTGTTCCAGTTGTTTTACATGTGTTGCACGGTTCAAAGACAACGAATTCTTTTTTATAGAACGGAAGTGGAATGACATCATTTTGTATGCCAAAGCCTTTATCAGTGCGATTGAGTATAATTTCACGGATTTTGCGTTTTAGGTCGTGATCTTCGCCTAACTTTTTATAGGCTGAAGATATTGCGGATTTTGCGGCAATTTCATTGTCAACTTTTATGGGTCCTTCTAGGCGGCCAGCAACACGTTTTTCGCTTAGTTTTGTGAGGATGGCTAGGTTATTTTCTGCACGGAATTGTAGAATTTCGCCGTCAAATGATTCTAGAGTAATATCTTCGGCAGAGCAGCCATTTCCTTTTACGAGCGTTATTAATGTGTTCAGTGCGCTTTCTTTATAGTCTTCATCAACTGGAATTTTGTGCTTTTCTACGGTGGTTGTCACTGGCGATATTCCTCGAAATTCTGTATAGATAATGATCTAGGATACAAAATTTAAGGATTATGCACAATGAAATTAAAATTTGATATTGAATGTTCGCCAGAAGAGGCGCGTGCGTTTTTTGGATTACCTGATGTGGCACCGATGCAGGAGCGTTTGTTGAAGGATTTAGAAGACCGCTTGCAGGATAATATGCAGAATTTAACGCCTGAAGAGATGGTGAAGACATGGATGCCTGCAAGTATGGCGGGCATGGCAGAGATGCAAAAGATGTTTTGGGGGCAAATGGGGTTGAATCCGGCGGGTAAAGACTCCGATAAGCCCGATGACTGAGACGATTTATGCTTTGGCGAGCGCGCGTGGCGTGGGCGGTGTTGCGGTTATACGCGTTTCCGGGCCGCAAGCGATTTCGGGGTATTTAACCCTTACCAACAAGGAATCCGCTCCGAGTCGCATCGCAATGCTCTCGAACTTTAGGGATAATGTTTCACGTGAAACATTGGATAAAGGTTTGGGCATCGTTTTTGAGGCGCCGCATAGTTATACGGGGGAAGATGTTGTTGAGTATCATATTCACGGCGGGCTTGCCGTTATTGACGGTTTTTTGAGCGCTTTAGAGCGATTAGGCGGGCATCGTATGGCGCAGCCTGGGGAGTTTACGCGGCGCGCTTTTGAGAATGGTAAGATGGATTTGACTGAAGCTGAGGCAGTTGCTGACCTGATTCATGCGCAGACTTCGCTTCAGAAACAACAGGCTTTGACGCAGATTGATGGTGGGCTGTCTGACATTTATAATGGCTGGACGACGGCTCTGACTAAGATCCTTGCATATGTTGAGGCGGAGTTGGAGTTTCCAGATGAGGATGTGCCTGATGATATATTGGAGACGATCACGCCGCAGATCAGGGATCTGTGTGGGCGTATTGAGCGGCATTTAGATGATAAGCGCCGCGGGGAGCGGATGCGTGATGGGATTCGTGTTGTGGTCATTGGTGCGCCGAATGCGGGGAAATCTTCGCTTGTGAATGCGCTCGCGCAAAGGGATGTGGCGATTGTTTCTGAAATTGCGGGTACGACTCGTGATGTGATTGATGTGCATCTTGATATTGCCGGGTATCCTGTGATTCTCACGGATACTGCAGGTTTGCGGCCAGATCAGATTGACAGTCATAACGATCAGGATCGAATCGAAAGTGAGGGCATAAAGCGCGCTCTTAAAGTGGCACATGAGGCAGATATTCGCGTTATTTTGTATGATGGGACAGCCGCCGCGCTTGATCCGCATAGTTACGCGCTTGAAGACAGTGAAAATGTGCTTGCGGTGGTGAATAAGGCGGATCAGGGTGTGAATTTAAAGCACCCTGATGGCGCTTTAGAGATTTCTGTGTCTCAAGACCAAGGAATTGATCGGTTTTTACAGGCTTTGACCGTTATGATTAAGCACCAGTTTGCCGTTTCTGCAGAAGCGCCTAGTCTTACGCGACAGCGTCATCGCTTTGCCTTACAAGAGTGCGCTGAAGCTTTGGAGCGGTGTTTGGCTGCGCCTATGCCGGAACTTAGCGCGGAGGATCTCAGGCTTGCTATACGGGCGATTGGCAAGGTGACCGGGGCGGTTGAT
>CAYGSA010000002.1:0-80637 GCA_964352375.1 uncultured Micavibrio sp. | reverse complement strand
TCTGTCCGCCATCACCCCCTTTGAATCAAGAACCCCTGCTACTTTATTTGATCATGGCAATAACAGTTCCATAATCAGTTTTATTTATTCAGATATAAAAGAACAACAATAGCAGCCGCAACGGCGAACATAATGAACTGAAATGGAAGCCCAAGCTTTTCTTTTACAGCCTTACGTGTGTGGTCGAACAAATCAGGCCATGTGTAAGAGACGAAATCTCCTTGCGACATCATGTTTACGAGTTTCCCCTGATCATCTATAATAGGAAGATGCCGAAAACGCTCGGTCGTCATAATACGCAACCAATCGATCAGCGCATCATTCTCATTGGCGGCACGGATATTCTTGCTCATAACATCAGAAATAGAGGTTTGTCCAGGCTCCAAACCCTTATGAAGAACGCGGCGCATCATATCACGTTCGGTTAAAATGCCCGCAATTGTTTCATCTTCGTTCACAATAATGACCGAGCCAAAATTCTTTTCACACATCACGTCCAACGCGTCTTTGACAGTTGCGTCAGGGTACAAAGTGAATGGTTTTGGCTTCGTCTCATAATCCAGTTTATCTTTTATTCTCACAAATTAATCCCTTTAAATTATATTGCCAATTGTAATCTTATATTCTATATTTTCAGTATATACTGAAAATTCAGGAAAGATAAAGACATGAATTTGCCCCCTATGATACAAACTTTTGTTTTACATTTTGGTGAAATGGGGTCGCGGTGGGGCATTAACCGTACTGTTGGGCAGATATACGCCCTGCTCTACCTTTCCGATGAGCCTCTCAACGCTGATCAAATCGTCGAAAGCTTGGGATTTTCTCGCTCTAACGTTGCTATGGGCATAAAGGAATTAGACGCGATGAAACTCATCATGCTGCGCCATATTCCAAATGACCGCAAAGATTACTATGCAACCCATGAAGAAATCTGGGACATTGTTCGCAATCTGGTGGAGGCCAGGCGCAAGCGTGAAATCGACCCGACCTTGTCAATGTTAAGGGGCGTCATAATGGAAAGGCCCTCTTCCAAACAAGAAGAACACGCGCAAATAAAAATGGAAGAGATGCATGACCTTATAGACATGCTGACTGACTGGTATGAGGAAATGCAGAAAATGGAAACAGAGCGTCTTGTCAATCTTTTGAAAATGGGTTCTAAAGTATACAAACTATATGAAATGAAGAATAAACTTAAAGTCATTCCAGGTGGCAAGAATAGAAAAGGAGCATAAACCATGGAATTTGATCCCTTCCTTTTATCCAGAATACAATTCGCTGCGAATATTACATTTCACATTATGTTTCCAACAATTACCATTGCCATGGGCTGGATACTTTTGTTTTTTAAGCTACGTTATAATGCCACAAAAGACGAAGCATGGATGCAGTCGTACTTTTATTTCACAAAAGTTTTTGCACTGAGTTTTGCGTTAGGTGTTGTCACTGGAATTACAATGTCTTTTCAATTTGGTACAAACTGGCCCGGTTTCATGGAAACGGTTGGTAATATCGCTGGACCACTCTTGGCCTACGAGGTGCTTACGGCCTTTTTCTTGGAAGCAACGTTTTTGGGTATTATGCTCTTTGGGTTTCGTCGCGTGCCTGGATGGTTCCATACACTCGCTACATTTCTGGTTGCAGCAGGCACAACACTCTCCGCATTTTGGATCATTGTTCTGAACAGCTGGATGCATACTCCGCAAGGCTTTGAGATGATTGCTAATGATGCAGGACAACTTCAGGCGCATGCGACCAGTTGGATGGAAATTATTTTTAACCCGTCCATGCCTTATCGACTGACACATATGCTGATTGCATCAGGCTTAACGGCGTCTTTTTTGGTTGCGGGACTTTCTGCATTCCGATGGCTTTTGAATGATCGTAGCCCTGCTGTGATAAAAAGTTTGAAGACAGGAGTTTTTATTGCTGCTTTACTTATTCCTGTTCAAATATTTGTAGGGGATTTGCATGGATTAAATACTAAAGAATATCAGCCCGCGAAGGTTGCCGCTATGGAAGGCCTTTGGAAGACTCAGAAAGGGGCACCACTTGTTTTATTTGGCCTTCCCAATCAGGAAACACAGCAAAATGACTATGCGATTGAAATCCCGGGTCTTGCAAGTTTTATCCTCACGCACCATTGGGACGGTGAAGTTAAAGGAATTGATGCTTTTGAACACACCCCTCCTGTCGCGCCAATATTTTGGGCCTTTCGGATTATGATTGGTACAGGTATTATGATGCTGTTGATTTCATGGATGACGGCCTTTGTTTTGTGGCGTAAAAAAGACATCACCAGACCAATAGCTTTTATGTTAGTGGTCATGACATTCTCCGGATGGGTTGCTACTATATCTGGCTGGTACGTGACAGAAATAGGCCGCCAGCCATGGCTAGTACAAGGTGTTTTAACCACCGAACAAGCCTTAGGCCCCGTCAGTGGTGGTATGGTCGCAACAACATTAGCGGCTTATTTGATCACATATGTTGTTCTTCTCATATCCTATATCAGCACGTTAATTTATATGGCCAAGCGCGCAGGGGATGGAGGTCACCGTGATCCACTAAAACCGTCTGTACAAGGTGCAGAGCGCAGGACAATCATTACAGCAGCAAAGTAAGAAAGAAAAAATTATGCAAGATATGATCTCGAGTGGGGATTGGCTTCCTTATACATTCGCATTTTTAATGGGATTATCCATGCTAATATATGCTGTATTAGATGGCTATGACCTTGGCGTTGGTATCCTGAGCGATAACGCTAACCAGCAAGAAAAAGATCGTATGATCGCGTCTATTGGACCGTTTTGGGATGCCAATGAGACATGGCTTGTTCTGGGTGTTGGTTTGATGTTGGTGGCATTCCCTGCCGCGCACGGTATTGTTTTAACAGAGCTTTATTTACCCGTTGCAGTTATGCTGTTTGGCCTTATCTTTCGCGGCGTTGCTTTTGATTTTCGGGCGAAGGTTCCTTATCAAAAAAAATGGCGGTGGAATTTAGCGTTCTATTTGGGCTCGCTTCTTACTGCGCTGTCCCAAGGATATATGCTTGGCTCCTATATTATGGGCTTTGAAGATAGCCCGATGGCGATTTTATTTTCAGTTCTTATCGCACTTGCGGTGGCATCTGGGTACTGCCTTATTGGTGCTTGCTGGCTTATTATGAAATGTGATGGCGGACTGCAAAGAAAAGCAATCAAATGGGCCAAATACCACCTCGTTAATACCGTTGTCGGTTTGTGCCTTATCTCTTTAACAACTCCACTCATTAGCGAGCGCATCTACAGCAAGTGGTTCAGCTTTCCTGAGTTGTTCTGGCTCGCTCCTGTTCCTCTTGCGACTGGCGGATTAATTGTGTTTTTATATGTGTTGTTGCGCAAAATGCCCTTGGAGAATGATCGTTATTGCTGGGCACCGCTTGTTACGACTACAGGCATTTATATCCTCTCATTTATAGGGCTGGCATATAGCTTCTTTCCTTATATCATTCCGGATCAAATGACGATAGTTGACGCGGCAAGTGCGCACTCATCTCTAATGATTATTCTTGTTGGTGCTCTTATTGTTCTCCCAATTCTGATTGGATACACAATTCTTGCGTACATCATATTCCACGGAAAAGCCAAAGATTTGAGCTATAGTTAGCTTGCCTTATTTAAGAGCGTTACAGGTGGTTTTTTAACGTGAGGGATAGAGATTCGGCGCTTAAATAGGCAGATTCAACGTGACCTTTAACGCACCAATCTCCACATACCGCTAGATTTAGGGCTTCATCGATGAAATGTCCGCTATGCTCCGCACCCTCATCTCTAACCGTATTTGCGTAGCGCCAACGGTGCAGACTTATATATTCAGCATCATGAACACGGCGCCCCAAAAGTTGCCCTGCCTCATGAAGAAGAACAGCCCTAACATCATCCTGATCATCTTCAATATGGTCTTCTGCCCAATCATTTGTTGTTTGAATAAGCAAAGAATACCCACCCTTACGTGATGGTTTTGACGAATTAACAGATATCCAATCAAGTGAAGAGTTCATAACTTTCGCTGCGTTAAAATTCAGTTCTAAATCATCTCTAAACCCCAGCATAAGGCTATAACACCCTTGCATTTTTATATCTTCAAGGGCTTTGTAATGTGAGAACTGTTGAGGAAAAAGAGCTGCCGTTTGCGGTGCAGGCGCAGCGCACACTACCCAATCAAATGGCCCGTGCTGCTCTCCGTTTTCCTCTGTCAAAAACCAACCATCTTCGATTTTGGAGAGTTTCACAATTTTTGTTTTTATGCGTACATCATGGTTATTTGCGATCACCTTACACAGCATATTCATTTTTGGAGAGGCTGTATAATGCGGTTCAAACCAATCACGCTTATAGGGCTTTTTTCCAATTTCCAGAGTTACAATCTTTGGCGTCCATTCCTGAACCAAGCCTTCCTCAAGATAGGGCGTCAAAAAATCCTGAAAACTTTTGGAACGCGCGGTAAAATATTGCGCGCCATGATCAAACTCAAAATCATCAGTATAACGCGTAGACATACGCCCACCAATGCCTCTTGCTTTTTCGAAAACTGTGGTATTTGCATATGGCTGAAGCTGTTCGGCTAGGGTCAGGCCAGACAAACCTGCGCCAATAATGGCAATATTTTTTTTCATCATGGATCTTCTGACCCTGATACATTCTTAAATGCAGCGAGGGCACGTTCCCGAGATAATTTTAAATCTACAATCGGTTTGGGATACTCTTTACCAAGCTTAACTCCAGCATATTCCAAGACATTATCTGAGGCTTCCCAAGGGTTATGCAAAAATTTATCTGGCATCTTGCTAAGCTCTGGTACAAAACGCCTCACATAGTCGCCTGTGCTATCAAATTTCTGCCCTTGTGTCACAGGGTTAAAAATACGAAAATACGGGGCAGCGTCCGCGCCGCATCCTGCGATCCACTGCCAGCTTGCGCTATTATTGGCAAGATCTGCGTCCACAAGCGTATCCCAAAACCAATCCTCGCCGTGATGCCAGTGCAGTAGCAAATTCTTTACCAAAAACGAGCCGACAATCATGCGCACACGGTTATGCATATATCCCGTTTGCCAGAGTTCGCGCATGCCCGCATCCACTATCGGGTATCCTGTTTGACCGTTCTGCCAAGCCTTAAGCGCCACACCGTCGTTACGCCATGGAAAAGCATCGAATTTTTTTTGCAAATTATCACGCGGTAAATCAGGGAAATGATAGAGGAGCGAGTTAGAAAACTCACGCCAGCCCAACTCACTAAGAAAATGCTCACCATCAGTTTCGCAACCTTGCACAATCATTGATGGCCTTGCCGCATGCCATACATCATGGGGCGATACTTCACCGAAATGCAAATGCGGGGACAGGCGTGATACATTCTGACGAGCGGGGAAATTCCGTCCATCTTTATAACCGTTCAATCCATTTTCAAGAAAGGCCTGCAAACAATGCTGCGCGCCGCTCTCGCCTGGCTGCCATTCCTCTTGCATGTTCTTATACCACGGAATGTCGGGCATCAGATTAAGCTCATCCAGCGTTCCGCCATCATAATGAAATATATTAGGGGTACGGGGCGCATCTAAGGGCTCTCGCGGACTTGGTGCACGACCAAGGCATCCTTTTTTATAAAAGGGCGTGAAAACTTTGTATGGTGTGCCATCTTCTTTCAAAACTGTATGCGGTTCAAAAAGAAGAGAGCCATTAAAACTCTTGCCGCCGACAAAGGCCTCTTTAATTTTTTTGTCACGATTGATGCGCCATGGTTCATAACATCTGTTCCAATAAATTTTATCTGCACCTGTTGCTTGTGTAAGCTCGGCAAGAATACGCTGAGGATCACCTGACTCAAAAACCATTTTTCCATTCAGGCTTTCATTTAAGGCGCTTAAGCTTTGGTGCAGCCACCAACGACTTGCACCGCCCATTTTCCATTCATGACTGTTCACATCATCTAATATATAAAGAGGTATGATCGGCGCGCCGCTTTCGTGCGCAGCCTGTAGCGCAGGATTATCTCTCAATCGCAAATCTTGGCGAAACCAAACAATAACAGGGGCATTCTGATCGCTCATGCAGGCACCTCTTGCCCATCCCACGCGAAGACTTTTCCGCTCTGGCCTGGGCTTACGTCGTTGATTACTTTTAAGAGCTGCGCACTAGAATATTCTGGTGTGAAAAGCTTTCCCTCACTCACATTCCGTTGAAAAGGCTGCGACAACGATGTATCAACTGTGCCTGGATGAAGCCCAATAATACATGCTTCTTTGTAACGCCGCGCCATTTCAATTGCCGCATTTTTTAAGATCATATTCAGCGCAGCCTTCGACGCACGATACGCATACCAACCGCCTAAATGATTATCACTGATACTGCCAACACGCGCAGATAAACAGGCAAATACGCTTCGCCGATCACGTGGAAGAAGAGGCAAAAAATACTTGGCGACCAATGCTGGCCCAAACGTATTCACGGCAAATACCTTCTCAAGATTATCAAAGCTCAGATCTCGTATTGTTTTTTCTGGTGATGAGGTTTCATCATGAAGAAACCCCGTTGCAACAATCACAATATCAAATAAAACCAGATTCTTAAGGGATTCTGCTACATCTTTAATACTGACTTCTGATGTTATATCAATGTGATGACTCTCAACTTTTACGTTATCAAACGTCGTTTCCGAACGAGAAAATGCATGGATTTTTGAAATATTCGACTGAGCACTAAGATGCTCAACGAAGGCCAGACCCAAGCCCCCAGAAGCGCCGATAACGGCAACGTTCAGGCCTGCTCCGAAATTTGGTAACAACCCCTCACTCATTTAACGTGCACAGGAATTAAAACTTCATTACGCCGGAAGGCCGGGAGTGTAAAAGGAGGATTATATCCCGCAGCTTTATAAGAACCAATTTTTTTATATCCCTGCTTTTCAATCCATGCTTCCAAAATTGCTTTGTGCTTCTCAATATTCTTTTGTTTTAAAACGCCAGAGAATGTAATTGCGGCCACAGTGTAATTTTTCAACTCATGCAATTTAACATCCGGATCTTGCGGAATGGGTGCGTTCTCGAGTGAAAACGATTCAGGAAGAACAAACGACATCAATGATTGGTCGCCTTTTCCGCCCATGAAAACGGGCGCGGTCATAGGGATTTTAACACGAGAGTCCTCGTCATCACTCCCCATAAATACAGGCGCGGTCATTTCTATTTTTGATCGTTGCTTATTTTCGCCTGAAATGTAATCAAAGAGCTTGCCAAAAGCTCTGTTTTGCCTCTCATCAATTTGGCCTTGCATCGGTGTTGAAACAAGGACAAGCCTATCATAGTGACGCAGCTCAATTTTTTGTGCCCCATCGGATTCAATTACTTTGTATGGCGCAATCTCTATGCCTGATTTTCCAAACACAGAGCACCCCGATAACATAATGACAGTAATAAATATGCATAATTTTTTCATGCGCAAATGTAACTTATTGCATTATAGATTTAAAGCACATAGTTGAGTTTTTAGTGCATATCAGATTGAATTGGAGAAGGAACTTGTTCATAACCCAGCCCCCTCCAGACCAACCGTCTTGAGCTGCGCCCCCCAATCCCCCAGAGTATAATAATTCAAATTTCTTATGTGTAATAAAAGAAAATCAATGACCAAACGCCATACCTTCGAAGACCTTGTAAACGTTATGACGGCACTGCGTACGCCTGTGACTGGCTGCCCATGGGATTTAGAGCAAGATTTCAAATCTATTATCCCCTATACCCTTGAAGAAGCCTATGAAGTTGCAGATGCCATTGATCGGGGAGACATGAATGACCTGCGTGAGGAGCTGGGTGACCTTCTCCTCCAGCCCATCTATCACGCACAGATGGCCTCAGAAGAAAGCCAGTTTGACATGAATGACGTGATCCACGATATCACAGAAAAGATGATCACCCGCCACCCGCACGTCTTTGGCGACCAGACTGCAATCAGCGCCGAGGACGTAAACAAGATTTGGGACGAACGCAAAAAAGCAGAAAAAGCGAAGCAACAAAGCGCGCTTGACGGAGTCACCAATGCGCTCCCTGCTCTTCTTAAGTCACAGAAAATTCAAAAGAAGGCCGCTAAAGTCGGCTTCGAGTGGTCTGATGCATCGCATGTCTTGGATAAATTAGAAGAAGAAATTGCGGAAATGCGTCAAGCCATTAAGAAGAATGACAAAGAAAACCAGGCCGAAGAGCTTGGTGACATTCTCTTCCTCCTCGCCAATTATGGACGCATGCTAGATATCAACGCCGAAGAAGCACTGCGCCAATGCATCAATAAATTCGAAAAACGCTTCCGCGGCATAGAAGCCGAACATGATATGTCACAAATGACGCTCAATGAAATGATGGATGCGTGGAACGAGCAGAAGAAAAGCTAAAATAACCCCTTCTCAAAAACCGCCCATCGCTCTGGAGCGATGCGGACGGTAATTTCGATATTCGCCTCATGATCGGCACGGTTCAGCACATCACCATTCTCATACAACCAAGCAAGCTTTTTCCCATCCGTGTGATCGAGCGTTACAATTTTCTCCACAGAACCTTCAAGCGTTAGCGCGGCAACGCGCTCCATCAAGCTATCAACGCCCAAACCACTCTGCGCCGACAGCAAAATCATCGGGCGTGAAGAAATTCTACTCTGACGTTCAAATTCCGCATGGTCTTCATCGCTCAAGAGGTCAACCTTGTTATATACTTCAACAATACGCCCATCGCGCTCATAATCTAAATCAAGATCTTCAAGAATCCCAATAACATCTTGTTTTTGAGCAATATAATCGTCTCGTGAAACATCAATCACATGCAAAATAACATCTGCGCTCGTGACCTGTTCTAAGGTTGCACGAAACGCCGCAACAAGGTGCGTTGGCAGATCCGCAATAAACCCAACCGTATCGGCAAGAATCGCCTCTTGGTTATGTGGCAAATCAATTCTGCGCATTGTCGGGTCAAGCGTTGCAAAAGGCATGTCTTCGGCAAACACCTCCGCACCAGTAATGCGATTAAACAATGTCGACTTCCCCGCGTTCGTATAGCCAACAAGAGAAACAATAGGAAACGGAACACGCGCTCTGCTCTGCCGCCCTAAATCACGCGTACGCCGCACATCATCCAGTTCTTTTTTAAGCTTGGTAATGCGTTGCGAGAGCATACGACGATCAAGCTCAATCTGACGCTCACCAGGGCCACCCATAAAACCAGCCCCACCGCGTTGACGCTCAAGGTGCGTCCATGATCTCACAAGTCGAGATTTCTGATAATCAAGCGCCGCAAGCTCAACTTGCAAACGCCCCTCTTTGGTCTGCGCCCGCGCCCCAAAAATCTCAAGGATAAGCCCAGTGCGATCAATTACCTTCGCCCCCCATTCTTCCTCAAGGTTACGTTGCTGTACAGGCGAAAGCCCGCAATTCACAATAACAATAGTCGGTTCTAAAGTTTTCAGCTCTTCATGAATTTCCTGACGAATGCCCTTGGTAAAAAAAGATCCCGCATTAATAGAAGAAAATTTGACATGACGCGTATGAAGAACATTAAGATCAATCGCTCGCGCAAGCCCCTCAGCTTCTTCAAGAACATCTTCAATATCACGCGCCTGCAACAGCTTCTTGTCTGTAGGGTGAACAATATAAGCAGTATCAGGCTCTTGATCCTGAACACCAATATGAAGAGTGTGCTTTTTGCTCAGAGCCTTAGCCTTCTGGCTCTTCTGAAGCATCAGCTTCATCGTCTGAGTCATTCAGGTTCAAAGGCCCACCAGGCATAATCGTTGAAATCGCGTGTTTGTAAATCAGCTGTACGTGCGAGTCTCTACGAAGCAAAAGACAGAAATTATCAAACCACGTCACAATACCTTGAAGCTTAACGCCATTCACAAGGAAGACAGTCACTGATAATTTTTCTTTGCGGATTTTGTTCAAAAACACATCTTGAACATTTTGAATTTTTTCGGCCATTTTTTTCCCTAAGGTCTTATTTTTATTAGTTAATACTGTTGATTTTATGCACTAATACACCTAATGCATAGACAGTTTTAGAGAATTTGAGCTAGATTGCAACTAAAAACTCCCGAAAAGCCATGTAATGCTTAAAAACAAAGTGCGGTGAGTACTGATCAGCCAAGCCCTCAACCTGCGTACCATCATCAAAAAAGATACACTTTACACCTGCCTCTACCGCGCAAACCAAATCATTTTCGGTATCACCTACAAACCAAACATCCGAGATATCGCCGTCAATTCCGCACCGCTCCAGCGCCAATAACAGGGGAGCAGCAGACGGCTTGTCAGCTACCGCCTCGCCCGCACCAAGCACAAGAGAAAAATATGGAGCAAAGGGTGTATGCTTCAATTCTTCCTGAATAAAGCTAGCCTTTTTGTTACTAACAATCCCCATCACAATACCGCGCTCATGAAAGAATTTAAGAACCTCACCGCATCCGTCAATAATACGTACCTTATGCGCATTCTCAAACACATACGCCTGAAAAATATCCTTCGCCGCCTCACATTTATCTTTGTAAATCGCAGGATAAAGCACCTCCCGCGGCTTACCGAAATATTCGCGGTACTCATCTCCCTTAAAGGGCTGAAACCCAAGTGAGACAAGCGTATGGTTATGCGCATCATTCAAAAAATGATAACTATCCGCGATCGTTCCATCCCAATCCCAAAAAACGGCTGTCGGCAACTTTCTACTCATAACTTCACCTGTGTAATGATCATTTTCTCTCCATAAATCTCATACGCCGCATTTTTATAACTCTGCGTCACATCACTCACATAAAATGACGCCGTACCGTTACGCGATAACCTGCGATCTGTTTCGGGATGCCGCCTCAGATAATCTCCAAGTTTCGCAGGAATAATTTCATCTTGAGACAAAAGTGTAACGTCCATCATCGACCTGATCTGGGCTTTTAGAAACGGATAATGCGTACACCCCAAAATCAGGCACTCCAAATTTTCCTGTCTGAGCGGCTCCAGATAATGCCCAAGAACAGAATCAAGCCACAGCCCCCCATCATTCTCAATCAACGGCACCAACAACGGCGTTGCCTTTTGCACAATATGCATATCAGGCCGCATCTTCCGCAGCTCTTCATTGTATATACCAGAGCGTATCGTATCATTTGTTGCAATAACCCCAAGCCTTTTAAATCCGGCATCCAGCGCACATTCCAAGGTTGGAACGACAACCCCTAAAATGCGCCTGTTCTTATACGGGCTGCGCGGCAAATAAACCTGCTGAAGCTTACGCAACGCACTCGCACTCACCGTATTACACGCCGTAATAACCAACTGACACTCTTGCTTAAATAAAAAATGCACAGCGTCAAGAGAATAATCGTAAATCACTTCCCGAGAACGGTTCCCATATGGAAGATGAAGCGTATCCCCAAAATAGACCAGATCCAGATCAGGAAAAGCATCGCGAATAGCTCTAGCAATAACCAGCCCACCCAATCCTGAATCAAAAATTCCCAGTTTCATCGGTTTTACAAACTCACCCGAACAGAGAGCATCTTCTCAACCGCGCTGGCTTTCTCTCGTGAAGCAAGAATAATGGCCAAATCCTGCGGCTCAATATTAAATTCACCATACGGCATCAAGACTTTCCCATCACGAATAATAGCACAAAGAACAACGCCGGTCGGCAAGTCTAGCTCTTTAATATTCTTATTGGAAATACTCGAACTTTCCGAAATCTCAATCTCAATCAACTCCGACTCACCCTCAGAAATATGATGAATACCTTTAATCCGTCCACGCCGTACATGTTGCATAATATTTGCCACAATAATAGATTTTGGTGAAACCATAGCATCAATACCAAGCGGCCCAACAAGGGGATAATACGCTTTGTTATTAACCAAAGTTAAGACGCGTTCGCACCCATATTGCTTGGCAAGCAGTGAGCCAAGAATATTGCTCTCATCATCATTCATCAGGGCGATATAAGTCTCTGCCGTATTAACAGAGGCATCCTCCATAATATTACGCTCAAGCGTGTTCCCGTTTAAGATAATAATATTTTCAAGCTGCTCACTCAGGTAATTCGCCCGCGCTTCATTATACTCAATAACTTTTATCTGAACTCCATGAACCTCTTCCTTCAATTTACGAATAAGCGAAAGCCCAATATTCCCACCGCCAGAAATAATAATTTTTCGGGCTTCTTTTTCCAAATGCCCAAACGCAGCCATCACACGGCGTATATGCTTACTATCCAGAACGATAAAAGCCTCATCCCCCTCCTCTAACATATCATCACCATCAGGTATAATATGTTTTGTCCCCCGCGTAATTGATGCAATCGTAAAGGACAAATCAGGAAATAAATTACCCAATTGCTTCAGCGGCGTATGCAAAACAGGACAGTTTCCCAAACACACAACACCTATCATATAGGCCTTTCCCTCTGCCAAGCGCATGGCGGTTGTCGTCCCCGGGGTTGACAGCCGCTGTAAAATATCTTCCGCCACCAAAATTTCAGGGGAAATAATCACATCAATCGGCATATGGGCGCGGCTGAATAAATTCGCCCAAGACGGGTCAAGAAAGCTCTGCCGACGCATCCGCGCAATCTTCTTCGGCACACCGAATAAAGAGTGGGCAACCTGACAGGCCACCATGTTAATTTCATCATTCTCTGTCACCGCAATGATCAAATCACACTCATTCGCACCAGCAGCACTAAGCGTATCAGGATCACAAGGATGCCCCGTCACAGTTTGCAAATCCATGCTCATATGCATTTGCGCCAAAATTCCCGGATCAGAATCAATAACCGTAACATCGTTATTTTCTTTAGATAAATAAGACGCAATGCTAGAACCAACTTGATCTGCACCACAAATAATAACTCTCATGATTTTTCTTTCATTCGAAATTCAAGGAAACACACTCTACTACGCTACATTCTGTTTATCATCAGAAAAAACGTCCAAAGATTTCAGTTTCCTGTGCAAGGCTGAACGCTCCATGCCGATAAACTCGGCAGTTTTGGAAATATTACCGCCAAATTTATGAACCTGCGTTAATAAATACTGTCGCTCAAACCGCTCCCGCGCATCGCGCAAACTAAGCTGAAGAAGAGTATCGTCAAGCCCCACAAAACCATCTTCATGATGCTCTTGACGTTTTGCCCCAAAGTCAGGGGGTAACTGCTCGACACAAATTGGTATGTCCGTATGCTCATGCATAATTGAAACCCACTCCAGAACATTATATAACTGCTTCAGATTGCCAGGCCATTTA
The DNA here is from genome assembly GCA_964352375.1 of uncultured Micavibrio sp. Lineage (GTDB taxonomy): Bacteria > Pseudomonadota > Alphaproteobacteria > Micavibrionales > Micavibrionaceae > UBA1672. The sequence goes on along the minus strand of CAYGSA010000002.1, from coordinate 67,333 downwards.
TGTGCCAAAAACTTTGCCATAGCCATATCGGAAAACTTTAAAGAACAGTTCTCCGCAATAAGACGCTGAAATTCCTTTTTACGCGCCCGTAATGGCGGCATAAAAACAGGAACAACACTTAATCTATAATAAAGATCCTCACGAAAACATCCCGCTTGAATACGCTGCTCTATATCACCACTACATGTTGCGACAACACGAAAATTTGTATGTTGTAAAAAGTTCAAAATCTCTGATTGAGCATCCAGGCTAAGCGCCTGAACCTCATCGAGCAAAACAGTTCCCTCTGCTTCTGACAAAATGTTCCGATTCAAATCTGGGGCGCGGCAATCCAAAACAATAAAAGGTTGATCTGAACGCGCTGATCTTTGGTGTAAATACTGCGCCGCCACAGATTTACCCGTCCCAATCTCCCCTGTAATAAGAACACGGCTATTGGCCTTCGCACATTTATCCAGCGTTTGAATAACCTGCTCAGGCAAAGAACGCGCCAGACGCTCAACATCGCCCTGCGCACGTTTCTTTAAATCCTGATTTTGTTTTCGCAAATCCGCCGCCTCTAACGCACGCGTAATCATCAATAAAAGGCGGTCGCTCTTAAACGGCTTCTCAATAAAATCATACGCCCCAAGCTTGATAGATGACACCGCCGTCTCAATCGTACCATGCCCACTAATCATCAAAAATGGAAGCTCTGGATAGTCGGCCTTAGCCTTCTGCAAAACGGCAATACCGTCATCCACGCTCCCCTGCAACCAAATATCCTGTATAACCAAATCAGGCTTAATCTCCGCGAGCATCTTAAGGCCAGCCTGACTGCTGTAGGCACTCATAACCTCATACCCTTCATCCTCCAAAATGCCGGAAATCAGCATGCAGATGTCTTCCTCATCATCAATGATCAAAATTTTACGCAACGAATTTAATCTCCTTTTCAGCATCAATCAAAAAAGGAAATGTCAACACCAGGCACGCCCCACCCTGATCCCTCCAACCATCAAATTTTTTCAACCACTCTGGAGTACCTAAAATAAGCCGCCCATTATGCTCATCCATAATTTTCTTCACAATCGCAAGCCCAAGCCCCGTTCCCTTTGACTTGTGCGTAATATACGGTTCGGTAAGCTTTGAAATTTCCTCATTGTTTGGAAATCCCTCACCATTATCCGAAACAGCAACAAAAACCTCATCGCCATATTGACCTAAGAAAATATCAACAGCCCCGTCCGTGATATTTGTGAGAGCCTCTGTCGCATTCTTCAACAAATTATTCATCACTTGACGAATCTGCCGCGCATCAAGATTAATCGTATAATCATCACGCGAAGTAAACGAAAACGCAATCTGCGGATGCGCTTGCCTAATAAGGATAAGAGAATCTTTAATCTGCTTATTTATAACTTCTGGCGTCAAAACAGGCTCTGGCATACGCGCAAAAGAAGAAAACTCATCAACCATTTTCCCAATATCCCCGACATGCTTAATGATTGTGTCGGTACATTGCTCAAACGTCTCCGGCGAGTTTTTAATATCCTTCAAATACTTTTTCTGCAAACGTTCCGCCGAGAGCTGTATAGGCGTCAACGGATTCTTAATCTCATGCGCAATCCGCCTCGCCACATCCGACCACGCCGCCTTACGCTGCGCCGATTGTAACTCGGTAATATCATCAAACGTAATAATCAGCCCCGTTTTATTCTCCTCCAGAACCTCAATGGAAATCTTGAACAAAAACGTCCGCCGCCCCCCCTCGCCCGACAGAACAGAAATCTCCTCTTGCACCATCTTCTTCGGCTTCTTCGCAACTTTATCAAGCAAAGGCTTAAGCTCAGGCAAAACATCCAAAAGAAATTGCCCCGTAACATCATCAATATCCCGCGACAAAAGCGTCGTCGCCGATATATTGGCAAGATTGATAAGACCATGATGATCGACACCGATCACCGCAGATGAAATTCCTGCCAAAACCGTTTCCGTCAACCGCCGCCTACGGTCAATCTGAAGGTTCGCCTCAATCAGGTCGTTTCGCTGACTTTGAATTTGCTCTGTCATACGATTAAAAGACCGCGCTAGATATTCAAACTCTTCAAGCCGCTTCGTCTCAGGCAAGCGCGAGCTAAAATCCCCCGCACGCACACGATCCGCTGCGGTAATCAACTCGCCGATTGGGTTTACAAGCTGCCGCGCCAGCAACAACCCCGACCAAATAGCGGCCAACAACAATAACATGGCCACAACAACAAAAATCAGCGTAACCGTAATCTGCAAACTGGCATATTTCATTTGTAAATTATTATAATCCTCGACCGCCAAGCGAGCAGATTGCAAATGCTCCAGCACGTTCGGATCTATCATCCGCCCCACAAACAAATACCCATTCGCAAAACTCTGCAGCTTCACCAGTGCCCTGACGCGATCTTGATCCTCGCTCATGATTAAAACAACATCACCATCATTCGCCCGTTGAAAGGAATAATCATGCGGTGTTTCATATTCAAGGCTGAAGGCCAACGCCGAACGCGCCAAAACCCGCCCCGAACGCTCAATCACAACCGCTTCTGATAAATTACGAAAAAATGATTGTGAATCCATAACCTTCGCAAACCGCTTTTCATCCAGCAAAAGCCGGTCCCCCTGCCGATCCAAATCATTCGCCATAGCCATAGTATCAGCCTGAATAACCTGCTTATGCTCTTCTAGATAGGCCTGCGCCACCGCGCTCGACTCATTAATCGCCGTTTGCACACGCTGACTAAACCACGCCTGAACACCATAATGAAAAAACGATGCTGAAAAAATCGTCATAATAACTGTGGGAACCGCAACAAGCGTACAAAATATATAAACCAGCCGTACATGCAAATGAGAGCCAGCAATCCCCCTCCTTTTACTGCTCCAAACCGCGACAATCCTATACGCAATCAAGGACGTCAGCAGTAAAAGTAAAATTAAATCAACATTTAAAAGCCAAATGACAAGATTGGGGTCATCCCCAAAAGGCGGTGCTTTCCGCAGAGCCGCATAAGTCATAAAACCGCAAACAAGCGAAACGAAAACCAAGAATATCCCCGCCTTCGTACGCCAAGATCTGTTCCTAAGCCGTGAAAACGCCATCCCTGAAAACGCTTTTTTCAGTAAATCACGATTTAAAAACCGTACAGATGAGGTGCCAGAGCTTTTAGAGTGTATCGACAAAGATAATCCTGTTATAAAGACACATATTTTGAAAACTGTTGTATAATTACAACAATAAATTCAAGGGCGCAACAGCTATGAACTTCAGCGTAATTATCGTTGCCGCAGGCCAGGGCAAAAGGCTTGGCGCTGATATGCCAAAACAATTCATAAAAATCGCAGGAAAGACAATTCTTGAGCATACAATAGATGCCTTTAAAAACATGGAAGGCCTTGAAAACATGTGCGTCGTCACACAAAACAGTCATGAATTAAAAGATGTGATAATATGCACAGGAGGAAAGGAAAGAAAAGAAAGTGTATACAATGGTTTAAAAAAGTTATCTCATCTAAAAAATAAGGATATGGTTCTCATTCATGACGCCGCGCGCCCCTTCGTAAAGCAACAAGACATAAAGAACCTTCTTGAAGCCATGCAAACAAACGAAGCAGCAACACTCGCCAAGCCCATTACTGATACGTTGCGTTACGAATCACAAAAAAATATGAGCCGGGATAAGCTGTGGGCCATGCAAACCCCACAAGCCTTTCACTATGGATTAATCCGCGAAGCTCACGAAAAAGCTGATCCAAACCAAGAACACACAGACGATACATCGCTTGTCGCCGCGCTGGGGTATGATGTAAAATTCGTAGAAAGCGGATCACACAATTTCAAAATAACCACCTCACAGGATTTGGCAATGGCACAAGAAATTTTAGAAACATATGAAACACGTTCAGGAATGGGCTTTGACGTACACGCCTTCGACGAAACACCCGCTCAAAACATCCGCCTATGTGGCATAGATATCCCGCACAACAGAAAACTCAAGGGCCATTCTGACGCCGATGTAGGGCTTCACACACTGACCGACGCCATACTTGGCGCAATCGGCGCGGGCGATATAGGCGTACACTTCCCCCCAAGTGATAACACCTTCAAAAACATGGACAGCGCAATTTTTCTAGAACATGCCATGACACTCTTGCACGATAAAGGCGGCGAACTGATCAACGCCGACCTGACAATCATCTGTGAAGAACCCAAAATCGGAAAACATCGCGACGCCATACTAAAACGCCTCTCCGAAATACTGAAAACACCACAAAGCCGCCTGAACATAAAGGCCACCACAACAGAAAGGCTGGGCTTTACTGGCCGCGCAGAAGGCATCGCCGCCCAAGCCACAGTGTCCATTTCCTTACCTAGAAAACTTGACGGATAAGGAAAATTATCCTATAGTTGCGGAGCTAAAAAGAAATTATAGAACAATAGCTTAGATTAAAAAAAATAAAAAAACTACGAACGAACTAGACAAATGAAAATAGCCTTTAAAATTCCAGAAAACCTCAACCACACAGAGCCTTACGTTTGGCTCGCAAGCTGGTTCGGCTGCGGCTTCATCAAACCCGCCCCCGGCACATGGGGCAGCCTCGGCGCCCTGCCTTTTGGCATCGCCCTCCTTTGGCTCGGCGGCATACCATTGCTCATCTTCGCAACCATCATCATAACGGCAATTGGCTTCTGGGCCGCCGCCAAATTCGACAAAGCCATGGGCGGCCATGACTCGAAGATGATCGTAATCGACGAAGTTGCAGGCCAATGGCTCGCCCTCATCCCTTGCGCCCTTAACCCCATCCTCATCATTACAGCCTTCCTGTCATTCCGCTTCTTCGATATCGTTAAACCTTATCCGATCAGTTTCATAGACAAGCACATAAAAGGCGCAGCAGGAGTCATGGGCGATGATCTGCTCGCAGGCCTTTGCGCCGCCGTCATCGTCATCGCCATAAGTGGTCTAGTGTGATGATATGAGCGACCTCTTCGAAATCCTGAGAACAAAAAGCCTGACCATTACCACCGCAGAAAGCTGTACAGGCGGGCTTGTCGCCGCCGCAATAACGGATATACCAGGGGCTTCCGCCGTATTTGATCGCGGCGTCGTGACCTACTCGAACGAGGCCAAACAAGAGCTTTTGGGTGTACCCACCGATATCATACAAGACTATGGCGCTGTTAGCCCACAATGCGCCGCCGCAATGGCAGAAGGCGCCCTCAAAAACAGCCACGCCGATATCGCCATTTCCGTCACGGGAATCGCTGGCCCAGACGGCAGTACAGCCGAAAAACCAGTTGGCCTCGTCTATATAGGGATTGCAACAAAAAAAGGAACAAACGTAACACAACATAACTTCGAAGGTGCGCGCAATGACGTGCGCAGCTCAACCGTCACCAAGGCGCTTAACCTCTTGACCGATGCCGCTCTCGCCATATAGCTCCCGCGCCCGCGTTTCAAAAGCCTTCACCATACGCTGTACGATTTCATTGAAAAACACACCAATCAGGTTCTGCAAAATACGGTTCTTGAATTCAAAATCAACAAAGAAATCAATCGTACACGACCCATCATCTTCTTCGATGAATCTCCAGTGATTAGACAGATACCGCATCGGACCGCTCGTATATTCAACATGAATATGATCGGGCCCATTCAAGGTCACACGCGAGCCGTACTTCTCACGGATCATCTTGTACCCAATAATCAAATCAGCCTCAAAGACCCGATCTTTCGGCGGCTGGACACGGGCAGAGATACACCAAGGCAGAAACTCAGGGTACCGCTTCACATCCGCGACCAGATCAAACAGCTGCGCAGGTGTGTACATCAAGGTGCGCCGCTCGGCATGGGTTGTCATAGCTACTCCGCAGCATGCGGCGCAAACTTGGCATCACGTGCAGCCTTTAACTGCGCGAAGTCATCGCCTGCATGGTGCGAAGACCGCGTCAGCGGCGTCGCCGAAACCATCAAGAACCCCTTAGAGCGCGCCAATTTGGCCAGCCCCTCAAACTCCTCTGGCGTCCACCATTTCATCACGGGCGCATGCTTGGGCGTCGGCTGCAAATACTGCCCAATCGTAATGAAGTCAATACGCGCCGCACGCATGTCATCCATCACTTGCGCAACCTCCTCTCGTGTCTCCCCAAGCCCAACCATCATGCCAGATTTGGTAAACATCGTCGGATCAACATCCTTAACACGCTCCAGCAAACGCAGCGAGCGGAAATACCGCGCCCCCGGACGGATCGTCGGATAAAGCCGCGGCACAGTCTCAAGATTATGATTAAATACATCCGGCTTGGCATGAATAACATGGTCAATATCCACCATATTCCCCTTGTAATCACCAGGAAGGATCTCAACCGTTGTACCAGGACTCTTCATACGAATGGCCATAATGGTCTTCACAAAGTGGTCCGCACCACCATCCTTCAGATCATCACGATCCACGGCCGTAATCACAACATGTTTAAGCCCCATTTGCTTCACCGCAACACCAATGCGCAGAGGCTCCAGCTTATCAACTTCGTCAGGCTTGCCTGTCGCAACATTACAAAACGCACACGCCCGCGTACACACCTCGCCCAAAATCATAAAGGTTGCATGCTTTTGTTGCCAACACTCACCAATATTCGGACAACCCGCCTCTTCACAAACTGTGGTCAGTTTTTGTTTGCGAACAATATCTTTAGTCTCGGCATAAACCTTGCCTTGCGGCGCAGGAACACGGATCCAATCAGGTTTTCGCCCCGCAGGCCGATCTGGGTTCTTTTGCTTTTCCGGGTGCCGTTTGGCTTTATCAAGTAAATCAGGATTATATGTCATAGGACCTACTTACCGCATAAACAAAAAACGCTCAAGCCAAAAGCTTTATTGAAACCAAAGATGCTATTGCGCTCCGCGTCATGAATTTTGATCAAAGCCTTATTCATTGCATCAGAATAAACCTTAAGCTCACTTTTAGGCTCGACTTTACCCTTCGTAATGGCGTTCTTGGCAACGCGCACCGCCGCAACCATAGGAAACAAAGAAGCGAAAAAATACCGTGATTTGATCGGCTTCAGCCCCGCCATTGAAATCGCCCTTTCCATCTGCTCAATCGTGTAACGACGATAATGCTCAAGAAACACATCATGCCCAGACCACATAAATTGAAACGCAGGCACCGTAATAAGCAACTTGCCATCATCAGGCATACTGTCCGCATATTCGCGAATAAGCGCCGTATCATCAGGAACATGCTCAAGCACATCCATCATAAGAATAAGTTTCTGCGTTGTTTTATCTAAAGATTTAACAAATTGAATTTTCTTCCCGTGGTGAAGCTCTTCTGACTCTTCTTCATAACCCGGATCAACACACACCGCGCTCTGGCATATATTGTGATCAAGCAATTGCCGCGAAAAAATCCCAGACCCCGCGCCAACATCTAAAACCTCAAGAGATTTATGATCTCCCAAAAATTGACGCATCGCCTTACCTTTGGAAACATAATACCAATGCTCATGTATTTTATCGCCCAGTATTTCTTCTTCTTTTAAGTCCATGAAATCTCCATATTCAGGGAAGAATATACGTTAAGCGCCAGTGAAAGTACAGATTTACTAGAAATGAATCACCTTACCATACGCGTCAAGAACGCTCTCATGCATCATCTCGGAGAGTGTCGGATGCGGGAAAATTGTATGCATAAAGTCAGCTTCAACAAGCTCCGCAGTCTTGCCAACCACATAACCTTGGATCATCTCTGTCACTTCGGCGCCAATCATATGCGCTCCAAGAAGCTCACCCGTTTTTTCATCAAAAATCGTCTTAACCATCCCCTCAGGCTCACCCAGAGCAATCGCTTTACCATTCCCCATAAACGGGAAACGCCCAACCTTAATCTTATGCCCAGCCTCTTTCGCGGCCTTCTCCGTTAAGCCAACACTCGCCACCTGCGGATGACAATAGGTACAGCCCGGAATATTGGATTTATTCATCGGATGAACATCTTTAAGGCCTGCGATCTTCTCAATGCAGATAATCCCCTCATGGGATGCCTTATGCGCAAGCCACGGCGCACCGGTCACATCGCCAATCGCATAGACGCCCTTCTCGGCGGTTTCCATCAATTGGTTCGTTTCAATATGACCGCGGGTCGTCTTAACTTTCGTTTTCTCAAGGCCAATATTTTCAATATTGCCAACAATCCCAACCGCCATAATAACGTTATCAACCGTCAGCTTTTCCGTCCCCTTCTTCGTCTCAATCGTCGCTGTTACGCTGCTCTTGGACTTATCCAGCGCCTTAACCGTCGCGCCCGTCATAATTTTCATGCCCTGCTTCTCAAACGCCTTAAGCGCCATCGCGGAAATTTCTTCATCTTCAACAGGAAGCACACGATCCATAACTTCAACAACAGTGACCTCTGCTCCCATAGAGCGATAAAAGCTCGCAAACTCAATACCAATCGCGCCAGAGCCAACAACCAAAAGCTTTTTCGGCATTTTCTCAGGAACCATCGCTTCTTTATATGTCCAAACGAGCTTGCCATCAGGCTCCAGCCCCGGAAGAACACGCGCCCGCGCCCCAGTCGCAACGATGATATGCTTCGCCGACAAAATATCTTTTCCAACGGAAACTTTACCGCTCCCCTCAAGCTTGCCAAAACCGTCAAAAACCTTAACTTTATTCTTTTTCAAAAGATGCGCAATCCCGCCAGATAATTGTGACGCAACCCCGCGAGAGCGCTTGACGACTTTTTCAAGATCAAAATCCAGGCCTTTAACAGAAATACCAAAGTCATCAGCATGCTGCATAAGATGATAAAGCTCACTCGAACGCAGCAAAGCTTTTGTCGGAATACACCCCCAATTCAAACAAATACCCCCCAGATGGTTTGCCTCAATCACCGCGGCCTTCATCCCAAGCTGCGCCGCGCGGATCGCTGCAACATACCCGCCCGGGCCACCGCCCATTACAATCACATCGAAATTTTTATCACTCATAATTTATGCATCCCCGAAAACATCATCTAAAAATTGCTCAACATGTGAAATATTATCAGCGCGAAGCGGATCTTCAGGGAATTTGTCAAATGCCCCGTCAGGCCCAAACATCACGAGAGGCTTATTATACATAAGCGCCAAAGAAACTTCGTTCCGTGTACCATGAGAACCCGGCAGAATAATAAGCGCTTGGCTTGTCATCACATTGGTCAAATTACGACTAAAAGGCATCGCATCACTCTGTGCCTTCATGCTCAGGGGCGTAATCATTGGAATTTCAATGTAAGGATTAGGATACTCTTCCTCATCAAGCTTTTGCCCCTTATAATCAACAGCAGGCAAAATACCGACAGAGACACCTTTGCGCTCCTCAACCATAGTAAAAGATCGCGCCACGCATGTCATTACGCCCGCACCCGCGCCCGTAAGCAAATTATAGCCCTTGCGCGCCAACAAATCTCCAACAGGGTCAGAATATTCTTCCCACTCATTTTCATGAGACCCCATAACACCAACAATCGGTTTACGATCAATCATTTAACAGCCTTTCTTAAAGCAACATACTAACTGGATTCTCGATGTAACGTTTAAAATATTGTAAGAATTCCGCACCAACCGCACCATCAACAGAACGATGATCAACAGAGAGCGTACAATTCATAATCGTTTTAATCTGAATCTCGCCATTCACAACAACGGGGCGTTGCTCCCCTGCGCCAATCGCAAGAATACAGCCCTGCGGCGGGTTAACAATCGCCGCAAATTCCTTAACACCGAACATCCCAAGATTTGAAATAGAGAAAGAACCGCCCTGAAACTCCTCGGGCTTCAATTTCCCTTCACGTGCACGCCCCGCAAGGTCTTTCATCTCGGATGATATGCCAACAAGACCCTTTTGCTCCGCGGTCTTGATAATTGGTGTAATCAACCCCGTTGGCGTGGAAACTGCCACAGAAATATCCGCATTCAAATATTGATGGATCGCATCATCTGTCCATGACACATTCGCCGCCGGATAAGCCTTAAGCGCCATCGCAGAAGCCTTAATAATAAAATCATTCACAGACAGCTTAAACTCACCATTCGCCGCATCATTCATCTCTTTACGCGCAGCAAGCAAATTGTCCAAAGCACATTCAACAGTAAGATAGAAATGCGGAACCTCTTGCTTAGACTCAGACAAACGTTTCGCCACAACTTTACGAATATTGTTATTCGGAATTTCCGTGTAAGCCATCCCGTAAACATTAAGTTTCGCATCGACAGGAATACTCTGCGCCTGATTCATCGTAGAAGCTTTAGGAGGAGTAGAAGCCTGCGTATTCTCAACATCGGATTTAACAATCCGCCCGCGCGGGCCAGAGCCTTTAACATTTGAAAGATCAATGCCCTTATCCGCCGCAATACGCTTCGCAAGTGGCGATGCAAAAACACGATCGCCCTTTTTTATGTCATTCTGATCGGAGCGTTCAACAGAACGCGCAGTCGAAGAATCTTTTTCGGCTTTAACCTCAGCCTTCTTTTCAGGCTTAGCCGCAGGCGCAGAAGAAACATCACCAATGTCATCTGCGCTCTCACCCTCTTCAAGTAAAACCGCGATAACATCGTTCACAGGAACATTCTTCGTTCCTGCTTCCACAAGGATCTTTCCAATAATCCCCTCATCAACAGCCTCGACTTCCATCGTGGCTTTATCCGTTTCAATCTCGGCAATCACATCACCGGATTCAACGGCGTCACCTTCTGATTTCAACCATTTCGCAAGTGTCCCATCCGTCATAGTCGGGGAAAGGGCAGGCATTGTAATATTAATCGGCATAACACACCTTTCTCGCTGCTGCGATAATATCATCCGTTTGCGGCAAAGCCATCGCCTCTAAATTCGCCGCATAAGGTAACGGAACATCCTTCGCGCAAACGCGGGCTAATGGTGCATCAAGATAATCAAACGCATGCTCACCAACCAGCGCGGCGATCTCGGAACCAATGCCCGCAAAAGGCCAGCTTTCCTCAGCCGTCACAATACGGTTCGTCTTCTTCACCGACTCCAAAATCGTATAACGATCCAGCGGGCGAATAGTCCGTAAATTAATCACTTCCGCATCAATCCCCTGCTCTGCCAGTTTCTTAGCCGCCTCCAGAGATTTCCCAACCATAATGGAATACGCCACAATCGTGACATCCGAACCAGAACGCTCAATTTTCGCGCGACCAATCGGAATTTCGTAATCCTCAGAAACAGGAACATCAAAGCTCTGCCCGTAAAGCATTTCATTCTCAAGAAAAATAATCGGGTTCGGGTCACGAATTGCCGCCTTCATTAAACCCTTCGCATCCGCCGCCGACCAAGGCGAAAGCACCTTTAATCCCGGAACATGCGCATACCACGATGCGTAACACTGCGAATGCTGCGCGCCAACGCGTGACGCAGCGCCGTTCGGCCCGCGGAACACAATCGGACACCCAAGCTTACCCCCTGCCATATAAAGCGTCTTACCCGCAGAGTTAATCACATGGTCAATCGCCTGCATCCCAAAATTCCACGTCATAAACTCGACAATCGGCTTAAGCCCATTCATCGCTGAACCCACCGCAATACCAGCAAATCCATGCTCCGTAATCGGGGTATCAATTACACGTTTCGGGCCAAACTCATCAAGCAATCCTTCGGAAACCTTATAAGCCCCCTGGTACTCGGCAACTTCCTCGCCCATAAGATAAACGCGTTCATCCGCACGCATTTCCTCTGCCATCGCATCACGCAAAGCAACACGCACAGTCTGCTCAACGGTGTCTTCAAAGAATTTCGCTTCATCGAATGGTGGCGATTCAATAACAACGCCCTGAGAATATAAAATATCGCGGTTTTCAACATCCGCACCTGCGGGTTGATCAACATCATGCTGAACGTTTGGAGTGCTTTCTACTGCATCAACCTGAGGTTCGCTAGACGCAGGAGCAGAAGCAACATCTTCAATATTGTCATTGCTCTCACCCTCCTCCAAAAGCACAGCAATCGGCGTGTTCACGGCAACGCCCTCGGTCCCCTCGGAAATCAAAATTTTACCAATAACGCCCTCATCAACCGCCTCAACTTCCATTGTTGCTTTATCTGTTTCAATTTCCGCAATAACGTCGCCTGCCTCGACACTGTCGCCTTCAGCCTTCAGCCACTTGGCCAAATTACCCTCTGTCATCGTCGGCGAAAGCGCCGGCATTAAAATATTAGTTGGCATCATTACCCTCTCTAGATTTACGAACCTTAATTACTATTAGTGCAAAAACACCACATAAAAGACCAAGGATAAGACCTTCATGTTGACCAAAGAAAAACAATAAATAACTATCATTTAAGTTAAGCGTTAAAAACAAAAGAACAAAAAAGGTTACAACAGACAGAAATGCAGCTATTACCAGAGAAATTATATTATTTTTCGAAAAAAAGCCCTTCACTACTAAGCCTCCACTAATACATCTGTCCAAAGATCATGTGGCGGCGGCTCCGGGCTTTCCTGAGCAAACGTTGCCGCATCATTCACAATGGCTTTAATCTCTTTATCAATTTCCTTAACCTCGGCCTCTTCGACACCGGCTTTTTGCAACAGATCCTTAACCTGCGTAATCGGATCACGCTCGCCTTTCATGCCGCTAACCTCATCCTTCGTGCGATACTTCGCAGGGTCAGACATAGAGTGCCCGCGATAGCGATACGTCATAATTTCAAGAATATACGGCCCATTGCCGCTGCGAACATAGTCAAGCGCTTGACGCGCAGATGCTTGCACCGCAAACACATCCATACCATCGATCTGCTCACCGGGAATCCCATACCCCTCACCGCGGCGGTACAATTGCCCCGCCGATGAGCGCGAAACGCTCGTGCCCATCCCGTACTGATTATTCTCAATCACAAACAAAACCGGTAAATCCCAGAGCGCCGCCATATTATAACATTCCGCAACCTGCCCTTGGTTCGATGCCCCATCACCCATATAGGCAACCGCCACACCGTTATCCTCTTTATACTTATGCGCAAAACCAAGCCCTGTGCCAATGGCTGTGCTCGCACCAACAATCCCGTGCCCACCAAAAAAGTTTTTCTCAAGGCTGAACATATGCATAGACCCGCCCTTGCCGCGCGAGTATCCATCAATCCGCCCAGTCAATTCCGCCATAATACCCTTCGCATCCATACCACACGCCAGCATATGGGCATGATCACGATAGGATGTAACAACCGTGTCCTGCGGCTCCTGCACAGAGCTAATCCCCGTCACAACAGCTTCCTGCCCAATGTAAAGGTGACAAAAGCCACCAATCAAACCCATACCGTATAGCTGACCAGCTTTTTCTTCAAAACGGCGAATAAGCAACATCTCACGATATAGCGCTTTCAACTCATCAACGGAAGGCTCCGGCGAGACATTAGATTTCTTAGCTTTTGATTTCGACTTCTTTGCAGCCACGTGTGCATCCTTTTCTTTGCAGAATAAAACAAGAAATTACTAAACGATTTATAGGCTTTTGACCAGAGGAATATATGCTTTTGTGCGGCGCAACATATTGTAATCTAACGATAAAATTGATTATCGCATCTCTTGACTAAGAACAATCAACTCATCTTTATGATGATATCCCAAGTACTTACGGATTTGCTCTTCCGCCAGATCAACAGAAAGCGTTTCAGAACGCATCATAGAAACTTTCTTCTCGAGTGATTTTTTTTCACTTTTTAATGTGGAAATCTCTATTTTTTGAGAAGATGAGATTTGCGTTAAGCTATTAAGTTGCGAATAGCTACGTTGACCATAGGCAATGTGAAACGAAAAATACACACACAAAATCAGCCCTGCTACGAAAACAAGGTTCTTGTGGATAAAGCATTGCATATTAGTTGACATCTTCATATCGCTATAGAATCATATACGAATCATGAGTGCAACTAAAAAATGCTTATGAATCAATTACTTAAGGTGAACAAAAAAAGAACACCCCCCTAAGTGACTCTAATAACTCACTTTTTTATTTTTCACAAATTCCCCTAGAATCTGAACTCGACAGAGCCTCGTGCATTTGCGAATGATCAAGCCTCAGAACAACGCCTGCATCACACGTCTTAACTATCCACAACTTATTGCGCACTTCACCTTCAAGCTGAAGAACGTCCCACGCAGAGATACCCTTATAATACGGCATAACAAAACATGATTTTAAGTAAGGCTGCACAGTTAAGGGCTGAACTTTCCAACGATGAACCAAAGAGGGCTTATTGATAAGGAAAGCTTCCAGCTCTTCCTTCTTGACTGGACCACCATAAAACGCCCTATCTTTTTGTTCCATGGGCTTATTCAGAATTAACCCCTTTGCGCCCCACAAAGAATGCTCATAGACATAAATAACCGTCTCAGAAAAATAAGGGTCACCCTTAAGCCCATCACTGGCGATTAGAAACTTGCCCGTATAGCCAGAGTAAAAATTTGAAAGCGCGGGCAAAGCAATAAGAAAAGCAGCCACAAGAAAGTATAATTTTGCTTTCTCATAAGACCGCTGTTCGTGGTTCATTTCATGCGCTCTATTTTTTATGCGCGATAAAACTTGTTACCCTCATAACGCGCAGTCTCCGCAAGCTCTTCTTCAATCCGAAGGAGCTGGTTATATTTCGCAATGCGGTCTGAACGCGAAAGCGAGCCTGTCTTGATCTGCCCCGCATTCGTAGCAACTGCCAAATCAGCAATTGTCGAATCTTCCGTCTCACCAGAGCGATGCGAAAGAACAATTCCAAATCCTGCCTTCTTTGCCATTTCAATCGTCTCCAGCGTCTCAGACAATGTTCCAATCTGATTAACCTTAACCAGAACCGCGTTCCCTGCTTTTTCTTCAATGCCCCGCTTCAGGCGCTTTGCATTCGTAACATAAAGATCATCACCAACAAGCTGAACCTTGTCACCAAGTGCCTTTGTTAACGCTGTCCAACCGGCCCAATCATCTTCAGCCAAGCCGTCTTCAATAGAAACAATAGGATAACGCGCACAAAGGTCTTCGTAATACGCAACCATCTCATCAGAAGATAAAACCTTACCTTCACCCTCTAGGTGATACTTGCCATCTTTATAAAATTCAGTCGAAGCTGAATCGAGCGCAACCGTGATATCCTCAGTCGGCTTATAACCAGCCGCTTCAATGGACTTCATAATGAACCCAAGCGCCTCATCCGATGATTTAACTGCAGGCGCAAACCCGCCTTCATCACCAACATTTGTATTGTATCCTGCATTGCTCAGCTCTTTCTTAAGTGCATGAAACACTTCCGCGCCCATACGCAAAGCTTCTGCAAAATTCGGAGCAGACACAGGCATAATCATGAACTCTTGGATATCGACAGGATTGTCCGCATGCGCGCCGCCATTAATAATATTCATCATCGGCGTTGGCAACGTATGCGCAAACGTACCGCCCACATAACGATAAAGCGGCATTTCAAGCTCATCTGCCATCGCTTTCGCAACCGCAAGGGACACACCAAGAATAGCGTTCGCGCCGAGGCGGCCTTTATTCTCTGTACCATCAAGGGCAATCATCGCTTCATCAATAGCCAGCTGATCTTCCGCGTCCATGCCGATAAGGTTTTCCCAGATCTCGGTGTTTACAAATTCAACAGCCTTCTGAACGCCCTTACCCAAATAACGTGCCTTATCACCATCACGAAGCTCAACCGCCTCATGAACACCCGTGGATGCACCAGAGGGAACAGCTGCGCGGCCCTTTGCGCCTGTCTCAAGCTGAACATCAACCTCAACTGTGGGATTACCTCGGCTGTCCAAAATTTCGCGTGCGTGAATATTAATAATAGCAGTCATGTCTAAAAACCTTTTGCGTTTAACTCTATGCAAAAGGTTTTAGCGAAAACTGAGAAAAAATAAAGGGGGTACAGTAAAGATTATAGCCACTTAAGCTTTTTAAACACAGCAATAAGCCCAAATCCAAAAGATGCGCACATAGCGCAAACAATCCAAAACGCAGCAGCATTATCAGCGCCAGGCATACCGCCAACATTAATCCCAAGCAATCCCGTCAAGAACCCCAGAGGCAAGAAAATCGCGGCCACAATAGACAGAACATACATATTCTTATTCATGCGATCCGCCATAATATTGGCAAGCTCATCTTTAACAATCTGCGCGCGCTCTCGTATTGCATCCAAATCTTCAACATAGCGCGTAACACGATCTTGGCTTTCCTGAAACCCGCGCTTATGTTTTGTCTCAATCCACGCAAGCTCAATACTGCGCAATGTAGAAAGAACATCTTTTTGAGGCGCAATATAACGACGCAATATAATCGCCTTTTTACGAATATCAATAACTTCATGACGACAAGAAATATCGGGTTTATCCAAAATAACTTCTTCAATATTATCCGTACGCTCATCAAGCTCAGACAACACAGGCTCCATACGCGAAAATAAACGGGTTGCAAGTGCATTTAAAAAATCACCAGACGTTTTAGGCCCTTTATGGAACTCAATCGCATCAGCAATATCACGCACAGCCTTAAGCGGGCGCAACTGTACAGAAATAATACGATTAGGATCAATCCAGAACCGTATAGAAATCATATCTTCAGGCGCAGAATTTTCATTTAGATTTACACCCCTCAAAATCACCATGATACCATCTTGAAACTCGGTGATACGTGGCCTAGTCTCTTCAGCAAGCAAGGCATCCATTACAAAGTGATCAAGATAAGAGACATTATCTTCAAGCCATTGGCGCGTATCCCCGTGCTTTCCATCCAAATGAACCCATGCAAGCGCGTCATCACGAAGCAGCCCAGACACCCGAGCAGCTTTCAAAATCGAACTTGTTTCACCAAGAGCATATGCATGTAAAATTGGCGTATCCATAAAGACCTATATTAAATAAAGGGGAAGAATTAAACGCTCTCATCAACAAGAGAGCCGGGCTCCAAAGAGGCGATTGCCTCCGCCTCAATTTCTGCCGCAGCAGCCTCCGCATCCCCACCAGCGGCATCAATAACAGCAAGACTGTTACGTGAAGTTGGAACGGATGATCGCAGCGCTGCAATCTGCGTTATGGCCGCATCAACGGTTGCACTTGTACCGCCAGACAAAGAGAAAAGATCATTAAATGTCGTAGCCCGCCCTTCGATCAAACTATCCATACGCTGACGGGCCTGCACAGAAATACCGATACCGGATCGGTTAATACGTCGTCCCGCATCCAAAAGACTAATTCCACCAGCCGCTTCACCCAAAACAGAATTTGTTTGCGCAGAAATTCCTTGGCTATTCGCCAATATTGATGAATTAAGAAATTGTGACGCCCCAGGAATACGCATTATATTTTAGCCTCCTGCTAAATAACAACCCTCATTGTACTACATTTTAGCAATTTTATCAAATGCTATCAGCTTTTTAAGGACAGACGGCAACTCCGAAAGCCGAACCATATTCGGCCCGTCAGAAGGCGCATTATCAGGATCCTGATGCGTCTCAATAAAGACGCCCGCAACACCAATAGCAACAGCCGCACTTGCGAGTACAGGAACCATCGTACGATCCCCACCAGATGCTCCGCCAAGCCCGCCCGGTTGCTGCACAGAATGCGTGGCATCGTAAATAACTGGATAGCCAGTCTGTTTCATAATAGGAAGGCTGCGCATATCACTCACAAGTGTATTATACCCAAAACTAACACCACGTTCGGTCAGCATAATATTCTCATTGCCACTCTCTGCAACCTTATTCGCAACATTCTCCATATCCCAAGGCGCAAGAAACTGACCTTTTTTAATATTAACAACTTTGCCAGTTTTCGCCGCCGCAATCAAAAGGTCAGTCTGGCGACACAAAAACGCAGGAATTTGAAGGATATCAACAACCTCTGCAACAGGCGCGCACTGACTCTCACTGTGAACATCCGTCAAAATAGGAACACCAAAGTCTTGCTTCAAATCCGCCAAAACCTGCAAACCTTTATCAATCCCCACACCACGCTTACCAGACAAAGACGTTCTGTTCGCCTTATCGTAAGATGTTTTATAAATAAACTGAAGACCAAGATTTTTCGTAAGTTCTCTCAATGCGCCACATATCTCATAGGCGTGATCCTTACTTTCCAGCTGGCAAGGCCCCGCAATAAGGGTTAAAGGTTTATCATTACTTATCTCTAATTGACCAATTTTAATCGTTTTCTGCATGTTTAAACCAATCTGCTTTGTTTAACGGCGGCTTCGATAAAGGATATAAATAAAGGATGCGGATCAAAAGGCTTTGATTTCAATTCAGGGTGAAACTGAACACCGATAAACCAAGGATGATCTTCATATTCCACAATCTCAGGCAATGCACCATCGGGCGACATCCCGGAAAATTTAAGCCCTGCTTTTTCGAGCTGTTCTATATAATTGACGTTCACTTCAAATCTATGACGGTGACGCTCGCTAATTTTAGATGCACCATAAATACCAGCAACTTTGGAGCCTTCTTTAAGTGACGCTGGATAAGCTCCCAGTCGCATCGTTCCACCAAGATCAGACCCTTTTTTCCGCGTCTCTTTCTGATCCCCCTTCACCCACTCTGACATCACACCAATAACGGGTGTGGTTGTCTTCTGAAACTCACTAGAACCAGCATCTTTAATGCCGCACAAATTTCGCGCTGCTTCAATAACCGCCATCTGCATCCCATAGCAAATGCCAAAATAGGGAATATTATTGACACGCGCATACTCCGCGGCTTTAATTTTACCCTCAACCCCACGATCACCAAAACCACCAGGGACAAGAATTCCATCAATCCCCCTCAGATGCTCGGCAGGGTCTTCAGTTTCAAAAATCTCAGCCTCAATGAAATGAAGATTAACTCGCGTCTTGTTCGCGATGCCGCCATGAATAAGCGCCTCATTCAGAGACTTATAACTATCCGTTAGATTCGTATATTTTCCAACAATCGCAATTGTAACTTCACCCTCAGGCTCTTTAATATTATGGATAATGTCATGCCAAATCGACAGGTCAAGATTTGGGATATCCTTAATCCCAAAACTCTCCATAACCTGATGATCCAAACCTTCGGCATGATACGTCAACGGTACTTCATAAATCGAAGACACATCAAGCGCAGGAATAACCTTCTTTTTATCGATATTGCAAAACAACGCAATTTTATTACGTTCATCTTCTGAAATCGGTCGATCAGCACGACACAGCAAAATTTGAGGGCGAATCCCGTAACTCATCAGCTCCTTCACAGAGTGCTGTGTAGGCTTCGTCTTAAGCTCCCCTGCCGCAGGAATATACGGCAACAAAGTCACATGAAGGAATATCGCACGCTCGCGCCCAACTTCATTCCCAAACTGGCGGATCGCTTCAAGAAACGGTAAGCTCTCAATATCACCGACTGTCCCACCAATTTCACACAACACAAAATCAGCCGTACCATCTTTTTCACGAATAAAATCTTGGATCTCATTTGTGATGTGCGGAACAACCTGAATCGTCGCACCAAGATAATCGCCTTTACGTTCTTTCTGTAAAACAGAAGTATAAATCCGCCCCGTCGTTGTATTATCCGTCGCCTTAGCAGGGACACCCGTAAATCGCTCATAATGGCCTAGATCCAAATCAGTTTCCGCACCGTCATCAGTTACAAAAACTTCACCATGCTGAAACGGGCTCATCGTGCCAGGGTCAACATTAAGATAAGGGTCAAGCTTACATAAACGAACGCGGTAGCCTCGCGCCTGTAATAACGCGCCAAGCGCGGCGGAGCCTAGGCCTTTTCCAAGAGAGGAAACAACGCCACCAGTAATAAATATATATCGAGTCATTTTAAGGCGCTTCAGGTTCCGGGGTTTCTATCTGTACGGGAATCGCCGAGGGGGCCTCAACATCTGACGGCGGAACATATGTCACACCTTCAGGCAACGTTACATCATCGCCCAGAACAGGAGCTTGAATTTCACCGGCATCAACATCTTCAAGAATCCCACGCGCATCGCGCGAATGTCCGCCCGCAAGAACCCCTAATGTTAAGGAGGTCACAAAAAAAGCAAAAGCACATAAAGCCGTCATTTTTGTTAGAGCATTCGCCGTTCCACGCGCAGATGCGAAACCGCCCAGACCACCTCCGCCACCACCGATACCAAGCCCCCCACCTTCAGAGCGCTCAAGCAAGACAAGAGCAATAATGGCCAAAGCCAAAACCAAATGAACAACAAGAACTACAGATTCCATAAAACTACACTTTCGAATGAATTTAGGTTGTTTTATCCAATAACGCCGCTTCGCGCAAGTGCTATGAATTCATCTGCTTTCAATGACGCACCTCCAATTAAACCACCATCAATATTAGGCATCGATAGCAAACTGTCCGCGTTCGTCGATTTCATCGACCCACCATACAAGATCCGAACACCTGCCGGAACAAGCGACCTTATATACGAATGCATACTTTCCGCATCGTCAGCGCTAGCCGTCTTTCCCGTCCCAATCGCCCAAACAGGTTCATAAGCAACAACGGTATTTTGATAAGTCACTCCCTCAGGCAAGCATTTTTCAAGCTGCTGCTTCACAACCGTTTGCTCCTGATTCATCTCACGCTGTGCCTCGGTCTCACCAACACACAGAATCGAAACCAGCCCTGCTTTATGCGCAGCAATTATCTTTTTATGAATGAGTGCATTACTTTCCTTATGATAATCACGGCGCTCCGAATGTCCTAAAATCACATAAGAACAGCCTAAATCTTTTAACATCTGCGCTGAAACCTCCCCCGTATAAGCTCCCTCTAGATGCGCACTACAATCTTGCGCACCCAGAGCGATCCCCTGCTTTTTACAAAGCGCCTGAATAGAAAGCAGATAAGGAAAAGGCGGGCATACAAGCACATCAACGCCGTCAGGCACGCGCCCAATCTCTTGCGCAAGCGCTGCAGCTTGTGACAGCGATCCGTTCATTTTCCAATTTCCGGCGATTAACTTCTTACTTTGTTCCATGAAGGGATTGCTCCTTAACATGTCACTGCTTATAGTGACGATTATTTTAAGTAAATGCACTTTAAACAAAAGATGGAATGAGTAAAGATGGTAATGCAATCATTGCGCAATCGCGCAAGCGGTGGAATTGGAAAATTTATACTTTTCGGCTTGCTCGGAATGGCTGTCGCTGGCCTTGCGCTCTCTGATTTTCGCGGAGTTCTCGACGGCGGAGTCAGCAGTAACGATGTTGCAAAAATCGGCGATCAAACCATCGGAATACAAGATTTCCACCGTACCGTGCAGCGTAACCTCGCGCAATATCGTCAATACGGAATCACCCCTCAACAAGCTTATAAGCTGGGGCTTATTGATGAAATGCTGACTGGTGAAATCCGTAAAACCTTTATCGTAAACGAAGCTCACGCTATGGGCATAGAGATTGGCCGTGAACAGCTCAAAAAACGCCTCTCAGAAATCATCGCACCACAAATGCAAGGCGGTGAAACACCACAACAGACATTAGATAATATCTTAAGAAATCAAGGGTTCACCGAAGCAAAATTCATCGCCGAAGTGAAAAAAGAAATGGCCGCAGAAATCTTAACTGGCGCCATAAAAGAAGGATTCGTTCCAAACACAAAGCAAATCGCACAAGACTTGTTCCTCTTTCAAAATCAAAGTCGCGATATTGAAATCATTCTTTTTCCTAATACTGAAATTACAGACATAACGCCTCCAACAGACGATCAACTTAAAAACCTCTATGAAAGTGTAAAAGCAACACAATACAAAATCCCCGAAACCCGCACTGTCAAAGCCGCAATGTTCGATCCGATAAAAATAGAAGTTAATGTGACAGTTACAGAAGAAGAAATCAAAGAAGCATACGAATCAAACAAGGATGCCTTCTTGATAGATGAACAACTTGTCATTACTCAGATTTTGGTTGATGCGGAAAACCAGGGAAAAGCTGATGAGATATATAAACTCATTCAAAGCGGAAAATCCCTAAAAGACGCTGGTCAAGACGTATTAGGCGCACAAATGAAATACATAGAAAAAGTTGCATTTGAAACTTACGCTATGCTCCCTGTGATGAACGAAGCGCTCTCCGAACGCGAGATCGGAGTCACAAAACCACCCGTCCAAAGCCCACTCGGCATACATATCATGAAGCTCGAAGAAGTCATCCCTCCCACCATAAAACCTTATGACACTGTAAAAGGGCAAATCAAATCCGAACTGGAAACCGAAAAAAAATCCGAAGAAATTTATAAAATAGTGACAAACCTAGAGGCACGCCTAAACAAGGGAGAAGGCTTCGATGCAATTAAAGACGAAGTTGAGCTTAATATCTTCACGCTCGAAAACGTCGATCTACTGCAGACAAACTGGGATAATGAAACGATAGACTTGAGTGATATACAAGCTGCCATACAAGCTATCTTCGCCATAGAAGAAGGCCAAAATTTCTCGCTTCTAGAAGAGCTGCCAAGCGGTAAATTCATTGCCTTCAATCTTATCAGAAAAAACGCCCAAAGCTACAAACCATTCGAAGACATAAAACTTGAAATCGAACAGCAATTCATCAAAGATCAACAAGCAACTGACAACAAGCTGAAAATGAACAAACTCCTTGCAGAGTTTGAAACAGGCGGCAGCACACTGCAAACAATTTCAAATTCATCAAAAAAAGACATCATCAAAATCGAAAACATCAAAATCGGGGGCCCAGTTGCAACGCCGCTAAACGAAGCCGTAAAGCCTATCATCTTCAAAACATCACCCGGAGAGCTTAATATTCTTGACTTAGGCGACCAATTCGCCCTCATGCGTGTTGCATCCTTTGAACTCCCAGAACTTGCCGCCGCCGAAGAAGGTCAACTCGAAGCCATTCAAGACACTCTAAATCGTGAAGCTGAAGAAGAAGCACTTCTTATGTATGTCCGCTACCTCGGCGGCAAATACGAAGCAAAAATCAATAAGCCTCTTCTTGATCAAGCCTACCGTACAGTGGAAGAATAATATGTCTGATCTTGAAACCTTTAGACAAAACTTTAAAGACGAAAAATCCCAAATCGTCTCTCAATGGATGTCAGCAGATCTAGAAACCCCTGTTTCTGCCTATCTCAAAATATGTGGTCATGCCGCCTATTCTTTCCTTTTTGAATCAGTAGAAGGTGGAACAACGTTAGGCCGCTATTCCATCATAGGCACAAACCCAGACGTCCTGTGGCGCTGTAAACGCGGCGGCGCAGCCGAAACAAAAACCGATGGCGGCCCATGGGTAAAAGAATCCAAAGACGCAAAATCATCCCTAAAAGACTCAATCGCACAAAGCACATTAGATACACTCCCCGATGACCTACCGCCGATGTGTGCACTGGGGCTATTCGGCTATATCGGCTACGACATGGTACGTCTCGCCGAAGACGTGCCCGATAACAACCCCGATGACCTCAACGTCCCTGACAGCATCCTCATGCGCCCTTCATTATTAATCGTTTTCGATAACGTCAAAAACATGATGTGCATCGCAACGCCCGTCTATGACCACCAAGGAAACTCAAGACTTCCACCAGATGTAATCTATAACGATGCAAAATCGCGTCTCGACAAAGCCATCAACAACCTGCAATCTCCATTAGATCGCTCACTACTGCACCACAAAACAGCGCTCAACCCTGATCAAATCATCAAATCCAATACATCCGAAAATCAATACAAAAGCGCAGTAAAAAAAGCCGTAGAATACATCCACGCAGGCGAGACATTCCAAACCGTCCTATCACAGCGATTCAGCATAGATTTCGACCTCCCCGCGTTCGAATTATACCGTAGCTTACGCAGCGTGAACCCATCCCCCTTCCTCTTCCATCTATCATTCGAAGACTTCGCCCTCGTCGGCTCTAGCCCAGAGATATTAGTGCGTGTGCGCGATAACATCGCCACAATCCGCCCCATCGCAGGAACACGTAAACGCGGCGCGACAGCCGCCGAAGACGAAGTCAATAAACAAGACCTCCTTTCCGACCCAAAAGAACGCGCAGAGCACCTCATGTTACTTGATCTAGGTCGCAACGATATCGGCCGAATCGCCGAAATCGGGAGCGTCACAGTCACAGAACAATTCCAAGTCGAATTCTATTCCCACGTAATGCACATCATCTCAAACGTAGAAGGCAAACTGCGTGGCGATGTAGACGTAATAGACGCCCTCTTCGCAGGTTTCCCCGCAGGTACAGTCAGCGGAGCGCCCAAAATCCGCGCCATGGAAATCATCGACGAGCTCGAAATATCCCGCCGCGGAACCTATGCAGGCGGCATCGGCTATTTCTCCGAAAAAACCATGGATAGCTGCATCGCCCTACGTACAGCCCTCGTAAAAGACGGAAAAGTCTTCGTCCAAGCAGGCGGAGGTATCGTTGCAGACAGCAGTCCTGAGCTAGAACACAAAGAATGCCAAAACAAAGCCCGCGCCGTCTTGCACGCCGCAAACCTAACAATTGAGAAGTTCATCTAACGCACCGCAACCGTTTCATCGACAACGGGCCTATTCACAAGCGCGCTCGCAGGCACAAGCTCAAGCCCCTTATCAGCAAGCGTCGGCATCCAAACTTTCAACGCAGCAATCGTTTCCTTGTGCGGGTGTCCAATTGCAATCGCATATCCTTTATCCAGTGCAATACGCTCTAACTTGCGCAAAGCGCCCTCAATAAACTCAGTTGAAATTTCGTGATCTAAAAACACATCACGCTCCGCAAAGGCCAAGCCATGATCCTTGGCAACATCCGCAGCGACAGACGTTGAAATTGTCTTGGAATCGATAAAAAACACATCGCGCTGTTTCAAAATATCCATCATACGCCCAAGCGCCTCATCATCCTGCGTCAAACGACTCCCCATATGGTTATTCACCCCAACATATCCGTCGAACTGCGATAATCCCCACTGCAAAGTTGACTCAAATTCCGTCGCATTCAAATCACTACTGAGCACACGAGGCCCCCCGTCAAGCGCTTCATTCATAGGCTCCATAGGCAAATGCACCATCAACTCATGTCCATTAGCCTTTGCCCGCGCCGTACGCTCAGGAAGGTTTTCCGCATATGGCAAATACGCAAGTGTCAGCGGTCCATCCAATATCTCAACCAACTTACTGCGCAACGTCACCCCCATATCATCAATAATGACCGCAATTTTTCCAGTGCGCGAAATCGCAGGGCGTTCAAATTCTATTTCTTTCTTCGTTGTAACGTCTTTCACAGTTTCAGAAACAACTGGAGACTCCTCATCGTAAGACTCCAAATCCAAAAGCACCTCATTAATGCTCTTAACCGTAAGATCAGGCTCAACCAAATAATCAGGCGTACCTATCGCAGGCTCAATATTATTAAGACCTATAGAATCAGGAAATGTTGGAGCAGCATATTCCGCCAATTCCTGCGGCACGGAAATTCCTTCAGTCATATAACGGGAATGCCGGTCTTGCAGGGAATAAGCATCGATTGATAAATCTCCTGTCACAGAAACATTTGGCTCATCAGATTTCCAAATATAGCGCTTACCATCCAAAATCACGAGATCAGTGAAAACAACCAGCACGGAGCCAATCATAATAAAGATTAAAGTTTTCACAGAATTACTGGTTGGCCTATCAGGCTCAGGAGGATCATAATTCGGTTTTTTATCATCAAAAAGCATATTATCTTACGTCAAGTCTTTTGTATTCTTGCCTTTTGTAACACAAAACGTCATAACAAATCCATGATTACATTAATCGACAATTACGATAGCTTTACATACAACCTTGTTCAATATCTGGGCGACCTTGGCGCGAAATCAAACGTCATCAGAAACGATGCATGCACCGCGCAGCAAGTTATTGACACAAAACCAAACGGCATATTAATTTCCCCTGGACCAAGCGACCCCGATAACGCAGGAATATGCCTTGAACTCATCTCGCTCGCTGCAAAAAGCAACACGCCCCTGTTCGGTGTATGTTTAGGCCACCAAAGCATTGCCCAAGCCTTTGGCGGAAAAGTTATCCGCGCCCCAGAACCTCTTCACGGCAAAACAAGCAAAATCACCCACAGTAACAACACCATATTCAAAAACATTCCCTCACCGTTCACAGTAACGCGTTATCACTCACTCACCACATCAGATATCCCCGAATGCCTAGAAATCACAGCGCAAACCGATGACGGAATTATCATGGGGCTATCCCACAAAACAAAACCAATACACGGCGTGCAGTTCCACCCCGAAAGTATCGCCACAGAACACGGCCATAAAATATTAAAAAACTTTCTGGATTTAACAAAATGAGAAAGTCCCTCACCGAATCTGAGATGATTCAATCCATGTCCGAAATTATGAACGGCGAATGGAGTGATGAAAAAATCGAAGAATTTCTCCTTGAGCTATCCTCACGCGGAGAAACCGTAGAAGAAATCACAGGCGCCGCAAAAGTCATGCGCGAAAAAGCCTTGCATATTATTGCACCCGAAGGCGCCGTCGATTGCTGTGGCACAGGCGGTGATGCCTCAGGCACATACAACATCTCAACTGCCGTAGCCATAGTATCAGCCGCATGCGGCGTACCCGTCGCAAAACACGGCAACCGCTCCGCCAGTTCAAAATCAGGCGCAGCCGACGTACTAGAGGCACTGGATATAAACTTAGATATCCAGCAAGAAAAATTAGAGGAAGCACTAAAACTCTACAACTTCGCCTTCCTCATGGCTCCAAATCACCACAGCGCCATGCGCTTCGTCGCTCCTGCGCGCAAAAAAATAGCCAAACGCACAATTTTTAATATACTCGGCCCACTCGCCAACCCTGCCAAAACAAAGTTTCAACTGCTGGGCGTATTTGATCAATCCCTCACCCTTCCAATCGCCGAAGTCCTCAAAAACCTAGGAACCATAAGCGCATGGGTTGTTCACGGATCAGATGGCCTTGACGAAATCACCACGACAGGAGAAACCTACATCGCTAAACTGCATAATGGTCAAATAACAGAAGGCATACTAACCTCCCTTGACTTCGGCCTAAAAACTGCAAACCCGTTTGAATTGAAGGGCGGAGAGCCTGCAGAAAACGCAACAGCGCTTCTCAATATTCTAAAAGGCG
Organism: uncultured Micavibrio sp.; assembly: GCA_964352375.1. Taxonomy (GTDB): domain Bacteria; phylum Pseudomonadota; class Alphaproteobacteria; order Micavibrionales; family Micavibrionaceae; genus UBA1672. Next base: position 40,186 of record CAYGSA010000002.1, on the reverse strand, counting down.
AAAAAAATGCATACCGCGATATTGTCATCGCCAACACAGCTGCAGTACTTTTAATTGCTGGTAAAGTGGAAACTATCCAGAACGGCGTATCTTATGCCAAATCTGCACTTGATGAAAGCAGAGCATTAAATATTTTCGAACACTATAGAGACTTCACAAATGGATAAATTAACCGAGATTTGCCTCAAAAAACGTGAACACGTCGAGTATAAACGCTCCCTGCGCACTCTCGATGATATGCGCTACATGGCAGAAGACCAACCACTCCCCTCCGGGTTCCTCACAGCCATGAAAGCCACAAACGGCCCTGCGCTAATCGCTGAAGTTAAAAAAGCATCTCCCAGCAAGGGCATCATTCGTCATGATTTCGATCCCGTACAAATCGCACAAACATACAAAACATCAGGCGCCACATGCTTATCTATTTTAACGGATGAACCTTATTTCCAAGGATGTGACGGATACCTCGTGTCGATCAAAAAAGCGGTCAATATCCCTGTCCTGAGAAAAGACTTCATGATCGACCCTTACCAAATATACGAATCAAGAACACTAGGCGCAGACTGTATTCTACTGATTATGGCTGCCCTAGAAGACAACCAAGCCACAGAACTCTACGAAATAACAAGAGAGCTGCGCATGGACATCCTCATCGAAGTGCACAATCTCGAAGAATTAGAACGTAGCCTCAAACTCGACCCGATGATGATCGGTGTAAATAATCGCAACCTCAAAACGATGGCGATTGATTTAAAAACATCATATGATCTGCTCAAGTATATGCCAAAAAACTGCTACAAAATTTCAGAAAGCGGTATTCCAGACAACCAGACTTTACGAGGCTTACATACATCAGGCTATAATGGATTCCTCGTGGGTGAGAGTCTGATGCGCCAAGACGATATCAGTGCCGCGGTAAAAGAATTAATCAAATAAAACACAGTACCCATTGACACAAACAAAGAACTTTAATAGAACAAATAGTGTATATCTATTGAAATGGAGAAAAAATGCTAACCAAAAAGCAAAAGGATTTATTGCTATACATCCACGAAAAAATGTCAATTGATGACATCCCCCCCTCTTTCGAAGAAATGAAAGATGCTCTTGGACTAAAATCAAAATCAGGAATTCACAGGCTTATTTCTGCCCTTGTGGAACGAGGATATATTGAACGCCTCCCCCATCGTGCTCGCGCCCTGCAAATAAAGCGCTTACCAGGCGATCTCACACCAAAATCAACCCAACAGGCAGCAAATGATATAACATTAGACAAAGTCCCCCTCTACGGTCGCATCGCCGCAGGAACTCCCATTGAGGCCGTTCGCGACGAAGGGGAAACAATCGCTCTCCCCCAAGGTTTTCTCGGTACAGGCGAACACTACGCCCTAACCGTAGATGGAGAATCTATGATAAACGCTGGAATCCATGACCAAGACACGGTCATCATTAGAAAATGTGAAACCGCAAATGATGGCGATATCGTTGTAGCCCTCGTCGATGATCTAGAGGTCACCTTAAAACGCATATACCGTAAAGCCGGACAAGTAACATTAAAACCTGAAAACGATACTCATCAACCAAGAACGCTAGAATCAAACCGCGTTAAAATACAAGGCAAACTCTCTAGCCTGCTTCGAACATATCACTAATCCCTATGCTTATAAGCTGACCAAGGTCTTTTAGACGTGTGTTCCGCGACAGTCTCAACACGTACATTCAATCCTGACAACCAAATCGCGTGCCCCCCATGACGCCAAGTATCAAACTTATCCACCACAACCCGTGCAGAGCAATTGCGCTTATCGACAGGATGAACAGAAACCAAAATATCGGCCCACTGACATTCTGATAATTGAGCATACCCCGTGCGCACATATGAAATTTTTTCACCGTGCATTTCAAATCGGCAACCATCCTCTCCACATTTGTATATTATCGCCTGTGCTTTTTCTCCACCTTTATAAGGCAAAGGCATCGCCGCCCCTTCCTCCAAACCATAATAGTCCTCCCAACGCTCTAATACGAATTTATCACTTTTGCGTGACGAAACATAAAGCGCATCATCATGCTTAACAGCAAATAATTTATGTGACGGTGAGACAAGCAGATTGGGCAAAACCTGCTGCCCTGCCAAAATAATAGACAAACACAAAGGAAAAACCGCAAGCACACGTCCCCAACCTTTCCACAAAACAATCCACCGCCCCGCCGCAACCAACCTCACACACGCCCCCGCTCCCCAAGCTGAACTTCGATAGATAGCCCAAGGCAAATCAGCCGCCCAAAACGCCACCTCAAGCATCAAATCAATCCCGCCACCAACAACCTGTAGAGGCCAATATTCCAGACCTATCGGGGTGACTACTGTGCTGAGTAACGCAAACGGCATAATCAAAAACGCAAACAAGGGTACTGCAACCAAATTCGCAAGTGACCCAATAAACGAAACCTGCCCGAAATGATATAGCGCAAAGGGCGCGGTCGCAAAACTCGCAATCACCGTCGTAATACAGACCGCTAAAAAATAGAGCATAATTTTTCGAAACCAATCAATCTTACTATACTGCTGTGACCAAAAATTCCGTGTTAAATCATAGAAATATACAAGACATGTCACCGCAGCAAAAGACATATGAAAACTCGCACTCAGTAAACTTTCTGGCTTGAAAATCAGAACGATCAGTGCCGAAAAAGCAACCAGCCTTAAAGATATGGGTGATCGATCTGTAAGAATAGCAAGAAAAACAATTCCAATCATAAGAACTGCGCGCTGCGTCGGCACAGTCCCCCCCGCTAGCAACATGTAAAATACCGCCCCCGCAAACGCAAAAACCGCAGCAATCTTTTTAATTGGGTAACGAAGCGCAATAAACGGAATAGCTGCGAGCCCAAACCTCAAAAAGAAGAACAAAGCCCCTGACACTAATCCAACATGCAAACCCGAAATCGCAAGCATATGCGCCAACCCCGCATCCCGCAAAGCTTGCCGGTCAACATCTGAAAGCGCGTTCTTCTGCCCGACAATCAATGCAAGAGCCACCGACGCATGCTGAGGCTCAAGTGCATACTGAATTCGCGACGCGATAAACCCACGCATGGCCTCAATCACCATAAAACGCGGCGGCGCAGACACCAAAATTTCAGGCGCTCTGAATATAAACCCAACCGCTCCAATACCCTGAAAATACAGATACCGCCGAAAATCAAACCCACCTGGAACCAAAGGTGCAGAAGGCGGCGTTAAAGACGCAAGCACCTTAATCCGTTGCCCAACTTGAACACCATCATCCGCACGCAAGCGCAACCGTATTTTACGCGGTGTATCTTCGGAACTCAGTTTTTCAATGCCCAAGTCAGACAAAATAATGCGGCTCCCGCTACCGTCTTCCATTGGCTCAATCGAAACCACCTGCCCGACAACATCCACAATATTGATCTTCTTATCCAAAATCGGCGTATACACAGACGATGTCCGTAAACACGACGCAAGAAAACCTGAAGCAACAAGAAAAACCGCTAACGATACAAAACGACAAGGCCCACCTATCAAAACATGTATAGAAAGCGCCAGCCCCCAAACCAACAAAGCAAGAGCAATCGGCGGTTCAAAGGGCAATAAAAAATAGCCTCCGATGCCAAGGCCAAAAAACACAGGAATCCATAAAAAAATGTGATCCTTCTGCACATATAACTGATCAAGAAACCACCCAAACGACAAAGAAAACGCCGATAACGAAAATCGCCGGATTGCTATGATCGACTCTAGGCGTAGCGCGCGTTGCATGGTAATGTCCCATCCATAATAAAAGGAGCACCAAAGTAATGTCAGTTGTAACACGTTTTCCACCATCCCCAACAGGCTTTATGCATATTGGAAATGCCCGCACGGCGCTTTTTAACTGGCTCTATGCGCGGGCAAAGGGTGGGAAATTCGTTGTCCGCATCGAAGACACAGACCGTAAACGCCACTCCGAAGAAGCCGTTCAAGCCATAATGGAAGGCCTTGAATGGCTTGGTCTTGATTATGACGGCGAAGTCACATCACAATTCGCACGCCTTGATCGTCATACCGAAGTCGCCATGAAAATGATCGAGAAAAACCAAGCCTATTATTGTTACTGCTCCCCCGAAGAACTCACCGAAATGCGCGAAACCGCGAAAGCAGAAGGCAAAAAAACATTTTATGATCGCCGCTGGAGAGACGCCGATCCATCCACAGCGCCCAAAGACATCAGGCCTGTCATACGTATAAAAGCTCCCATCGAAGGGCACAGCACAATCAAAGACATTGTCCAAGGCGAAGTCACCGTTCCAAACGATCAACTCGATGATTTCATTATCCTGCGCAATGACGGCACGCCAACATACATGTTGTCCGTTGTCGTGGACGATCACGATATGAACATCACACATGTCATTCGCGGAGACGACCACCTCAACAATACTTTCCGACAAAAAATAATTTTTGATGCCATGGGCTGGATAGTTCCTGAATTCGCACACCTCCCTTTAATTCATGGGCAAGACGGCGGAAAATTTTCTAAGCGCCACGGCTCAGAAAGCCTCCAAGACTACAAAGCACTTGGCTTTCTCCCAGAGGCGATGTTCAACTACCTCCTCCGCCTCGGATGGTCACATGGTGATGACGAAACGATATCCCGAGAGCAAGCTCTGAAATGGTTCGATCTAAAAGCCATAGGAAAAGCCCCTGCTAAATTCGATATCGCAAAGCTGGAAAATCTCAACGCACATTATATCGGCGAAGCCTCGACAGAATACTTAATCGAACAAGCAGCAGCTTTTTACCCAACACCCTTAAGTGATTTAGCGAAAGAAAGAATAACAGCCCACAGTGATGAACTTAAATCACGCGCAAAAACGCTCATACAATTTGCACAAGAGTCCGCCTTCTATGGCAAAACAATTCCACTAGATTTCGATGAAAAGGCAATGAACATACTAAAGGGCGCAGACAAAACATTACAGGCACTCCTCAAAGCATTCCAAAGCACCAATAATTTTACATCCGAAAACATTCAAGCTCTATGCAAACACATCGCGGATGAACATGAAGACGGCAAACTTGGAAAAGTTGCCATGCCGCTCCGCGCCGCATTAACAGGAACAACAGTATCCCCGTCAATATTTCATGCTGCAGAGATTTTAGGCAAAGAAGAAACATGCGCACGTATTCAGGCAGCAATTGACATGAAATAATATCTCTATCACATTGATTCAGGACTATTTTTAATGTAACGTGTTATTTGCATCTGTTCTGGTGCACCTTCCCACCTCTGTTCAAGAGCCTCCAAATCTTAGGAAAAGAACCCATGTCACACGACTCACAAACCGAAAAAACATTCACGCTGACCAACGATCAAACAGGTGAAAGTACAAAACTCCCTGTGATTGAGGGGACCGCAGGCGCTCCTGTCATAGACATCCGTAAACTGTATGCCGAGACAGGTCATTTCACATTTGATCCCAGCTTTACTGCAACGGGCAGCTGCAAATCACGCCTCACATTTATTGATGGTGATGAAGGCATATTAATGCATCGTGGTTACACGATCCAAGATTTAGCCTCTAAAAGTACATTTTTAGAAGTCGCATATCTTTTACTTTATGGCGATTTACCTAGCCGCCAGCAATTTGAAGAATTTGAAACAAATATCACCTACCACACAATGGTTGATGAACAGGTCAACTTTTTCTTCCGTGGATTCCGCCGTGACGCGCACCCCATGGCAATAATGTGTGGCGTAGTTGGCGCTCTTTCAGCGTTCTATCACGACTCACTCGATATTTATGACCCAGAGCAAAGAGATATTTCTGCGCATCGACTTATAGCAAAAGTTGCAACACTTGCCGCAATGACACACAAATTCTCTATCGGGCAACCTTTCATGTACCCGCGCAATGACTTGGATTTTGCTGAAAACTTCCTGTATATGTGCTTCGCTGTTCCCGCCGAGCCATATAAGGTCAACCCAGTTCTTGCTAGAGCAATGGATAAAATATTAATTCTCCATGCTGACCACGAGCAAAATGCATCAACATCAACCGTCCGTCTCGCAGGCTCCTCACAAGCCAACCCATTTGCGTGTGTCGCCGCAGGTATTGCCTCACTCTGGGGGCCAAGCCATGGCGGCGCAAACCAGGCTGTCCTCGAAATGCTAGATCAAATCGGCAGCGTTGACCGTATTCCAGAATTCCTAGCCCGTGCAAAAGACAAGGATGACCCATTTAAGCTCATGGGCTTTGGCCACCGAGTATACAAAAATTTCGACCCACGCGCCCAAGTCCTAAAAGAAGCCTGTGATGAAGTTCTGGAAGATTTAGGCGTAAATGATCCGCGGGTAGAGCTCGCTATGGAATTAGAACGCATTGCACTAGAAGATCAGTATTTCATCGATCGAAAACTCTTCCCAAATGTTGATTTTTATTCAGGTATTATCCTAAAAGCCATGGGTTTTCCAACAAGTATGTTCACCGTTCTCTTCGCACTGTCAAGAACAGTTGGCTGGATATCACAATGGACAGAAATGATGGAAGAGCCATCTCTCAAAATTGGCCGCCCGCGCCAACTGTACACAGGCCCAGTAAAGCGCCCCTATGTTGATGTCGATGATCGCTAGCCCTTACTAATCATCTCAAAGATAAACTGAGCCGCTTTTTCTGAAGGATCAATTCCTTCGCTATTACCCAATAAGCCATCAATCCCCTCAAACGCCTTTACTTGCTCTTGTGCAAGTTCAGGCGTTTGAATGAAATCTAAAGTCTGCTGAGCTATTAACTCTGGTATGCATTTACCTTGTATAAACTCGGGAATAACACCGCGCTCTAATAAAATATTAGCGATATGCGCGTACTTAACTTTAATAAAAAGCTTTAAAATAAGAGCCGTAACCGGATTAACCTTGTATACAATCACATGTGGAACCCCTGCATACGAAAGTTCTAAGCCAACAGTTCCCGAAACTGCAATTGCTGTGTCACAAGCCTTAAAGGAATCCCATTTCGTTGATGGTGTACACGTCACGTAAACCGAGATAGGAAAATCTTTTAGAAGATTTTTTATCTCATATTCTAAATCAGGCAATGTTGGCACAATAAAGCGAACTTTTGGCTCAATCTCTTGAACCAAAATAGCCGCTTCCTTAATAATTGGTGCTAAGCTCTTATACTCACTCTCACGGCTTCCAAAAAATAACCCCACGGTCTTAACATCCATAGGAATATCATTAATCTCACGAAAATTATTTCCAACCGCATCTTTAGCAGAGCTAGCGACAAGAGGATGCCCAACATGCTCTACCTTGATATTAAAACCATCAAAGTATTTTGTCTCCATAGGAAATAGACACATAATACCATCAAGAAATTCAGAGATTCTTTTTGCTCTCCCTGGTCTCCACGCCCAAACACTTGGCGCAACGTAATGGATGAGCTTTCCTTTATAATGACCACGTTTTTTTAACGCCTTAGCCACCAGAAAATTAAAATCAGGAAAATCTATTGTAACAACCGCATCAGGTTGCTGCTTCTCAATTTCTTCAATAAGAGCATTACGTATCTTAAAAAGCCTCGGAATTTGGGGGATTACTTCCCATATACCAATAACTGAAATCTGATCCATAGGAAGAAGTTCATCAAATCCGTTCCTCTTCATAATCGGGCCACCAACCCCCATACACTCAACCTCATCGCCATAACGCTCTTTAAGCGCCCCAATCAAAGGCCCCCCAAGGGCATCACCAGAATCTTCACCTACTATAAAAAATACCTTCATACTTCACCTTCTTCGACACGAAGTTTAACACCTACGACAAAAATTTTATAACGATCCGCATAGTCTGCAACAGTTTTTATATCAGGAATAATAACATTGTGTGCATGCAAAATTATACCACACAAACCCACCTCATGCGCATTTCTTATCGTGTCCAGCCCAATTGTCGGAAGATCTAAGCTTTTATCTTGCTGCGGCTTGCAAGTCTTTACAAGTATACCACCGCGCCTCCCATCCAAAAGTTCAGAACAACGCTTAATAAGAGCATCAGTGCCCTCTTTTGCTTCGACAGCAACCACAACGCCATTTTGAACAACAACAGATTGGCCAATATCTAGCGCTCCAAGGGCTTGAGATGCTCTTAAGCCCAAATCTATAGTCTCTTGATCATCACTCTCATAGCCCATAGACCCAATAGGCCCCTCACCAACAAGCAAATTATCACAAAAATCCTGAACAGCCCGCACACGCAAACCTTCAGTCTCAAGCTCATTCTTTAACAAACTTAATAAAGAATTATCCCCAAGAGCTTTGAAACCAATACGAGAAAGAATTTGCAACCCTTTCAAGTCTGGCGAAACATCTGTGAGTGAAGGTCTTTTAATGTGCCCAATCATAACAACATCATGCACATTATGACCTTTAAAATAATTAATTATTTTCCCCACAGCCCCAAGCCGTGTCCAGATATGTGGATTTTCTTTTGGAAGATCCGTGGATGTATAACCATCAAAGCAAACTAAAAAAACGTCAATGCCCTGTGCCTTGCATGAAACAACAAGTTGCTGAGGCAGTGAACCACCACCAGCAATGATACCTAATCGGGTAATGTTTATTTCTTGCGGGGCTGGCAAAGCGGAAACCTTGTTTTTGCACGGGCAAATTCGACAATAGACATAACCAAACGATCATCACAAAAGCTATCAGAAACAGTATCTATACGCTGTTCAAAAGTACCTTCATCGCCAAATAACTGGTTAAACGCACGCTGAAGAGATTTAACCTCATCCTTTGTAAAACCGCGACGCTCAAGCCCAACCAAATTAAGTCCTGCTAAAAACGCACGCTCGCCCTTCACACGACCATAAGGAATAATATCACTTTCTACACCACTCATGCCACCAACAACCGCATGCTCGCCAATACGAACAAATTGATGCACAGCAGATATCCCACCTAAAAAGGCAAAATCACCCACCACGACATGACCTGCCAAAGTCGCATTATTCGCCATAATAACATTATCCCCAATCACACAATCATGCGCAACATGACACCCCACCATAATTAAACAGTTATCACCGACAACAGTCTTCATGGTTCCATGTGACGTACCAGGATTCATAGTGACATGCTCACGAATAGTCGTGTTTTTGCCGATAATAAGTTCTGATTTTTCCCCCGAAAACTTTAAATCCTGAGGCTTCGTACCCAAAGAGCTAAACGGAAAAACTTCTGATTTTTCACCAATAGTCGTATAACCATCAATGTTGACGTGCGAATGAATCGTTACACCATCTCCAAGCTTAACATGAGCTCCAACAACACTATATGGCCCAATAGAAACATGAGCACCAATGTCTGCGCTTTCATCAATTATCGCTGTTGGGTGGATATTTACACTCATGAAAGAACTCTAAGGGTAAAAAAACGAGAGAACAACTCACGCTTTATAACGAAATATTTCAAAAACTAGGACGATGATTCAGTATCGGTAATCATCGCACTAAAAGTGGCCTCCGCGCAGACTGTATCACCAACCTTGGCAACACCCTTAAATTTCCAGACAGCACCACGAGATCGCACTTTATCTACATGAATATGCATTGTATCACCCGGCGTAACAGGCTTGCGAAAACGTGCATTATCAATGGTCATAAAGTAAACAATCTTGCCTTCGGCCTGCTCACCCATAAAATCAACAACAACCAAAGCAGCAGTCTGCGCCATTGACTCAATAATCAACACACCTGGCATCACGGGATACCCTGGAAAATGACCCATAAATTGCGGCTCGTTCATAGTAACATTCTTAACCGCAACAGCACCCTGTCCACGATCAAGCTCAATAATTCTATCTACCAATAGAATTGGATATCTATGCGGAATCATTTGCATGATTTTTTGAATATCAAAATTTTCTATAGCGTGTTCACTCATTAAATCCACCTGTTTATCTATCTTTAAAGCAGTTAATCGCTTTTCTTCTTTTTGATCAAGCGATTTAGTGCCGCAATTTGTTTAAAAAACTGTCTTTTTGGAAAGGCGGGTGAGCCCAGATATTCACCAGAAACCTCAATGTCACTTATTACTCCAGATTGTGCCCCAATGCGAACACCAGATGAAATTTTAATATGCCCTGCCAACCCGGCTTGCCCGCCAATAACAACATAATCACCTAGCACTGTAGAGCCAGAAATACCCACTTGCGCCACAACGACACAACCACGCCCAATTTTAACATTGTGGCCAATCTGCACCAAATTATCAATCCAACAACCGTGCCCGATAACGGTATCAGGCCCAGAACCGCGATCAATCGTTGTATTAGCGCCAATCTCTACATGGTCACCAATGATAACACGACCAAGTTGGGGGACCTTAACATGCCCAGAAGGATCAATCGCAAAACCAAAACCATCTTGCCCAACACGCGCTCCTGGATACAAACGAACATAGTCACCAAGAAGAGAATGAGAAACCGTAGCATTAGCACCAATCCAACAATGATCGCCAATAACAACACCATCACCAATAACGGCGTTTGCATCAATACGAACGCCCTCTCCAAGTTGAACGCCTTCACCAATGACTGCACTGACATGAATAAAGCCTTCAGAGACGGATTGCGGATAAAATGCCTGCGCCGCTAACGCATAGGCCTTATATGGATTATCAGCAATAATGCAAATAAGCCCATCAGGCGCATATTGAACCATTTCAGCATTGCAAAAACATGCCCCAGCTTTAGTTGCACTAAAATCTTGTTTATACTTAACATTATCAAAAAAACTAAGGTCACTTGGCCCAGCTAAATTTAAAGCTGCAACATCAGTCAACATAACGCTGGCATCCGCATTCTCAGAAAATAGGTAGCCACCCATTTCAACTATATCTTGAACAGAGAAAGTATTATTTTTTTTAAAAAAACGCGTATCAGCCATAAAAGGTTATTCTACATCAAGATCAAGCTTAGGAAGCTTCTCATTCATACGCTCCATAACTTCTGTCGTGATATCAAGAGACAAGCTGCCAACAATAATATTCTGGCGTGTTATAATAAGATCAATTTTTCTCTCATCGGCAATCTCCTGACACACCTCAAATATAACCTTGGTCAAACTATTCATAGATTTAGAATAAGCCTTATCAAGCTTAGACTTTTTTTCTTCTATAGACTTACGAGCGTTCAAACGCCCCCTTTCAAATTCCTGTGCCTTCTTAACCAACTCTTCTTTACTCATAGAATCGCGTTTGGCCTCTATAGCCTTTTGCTCTTTACGAAGCTTATCCTCCTCTTTCTTAACATTATCAATAAACCCCTCACGCTTCTTCTTAACCTGCGATTTTATGGACTTTGCCGCCTTGGACTCTGATAAAATAGTATCGACATCAACCACAGCGATGCTAATTTGCGCATAAGCTGGACATGATATACAAAAAATAAAAGCACAAAAGAGTGCTGCGCTCATTATGAAGCGGAGAGACATATATATTCCTTAATTTAAGTTACCTAATAGGTTGTATTAGAACCGCGTCCCAAAATCAAATCTGAAATTCTCTTCTTCATCAAAATCTTCACTAGAATAAGGTAATGCAAAGTCTAAACGAATAGGACCAAACGGAGAACGCCACGATAAACCAAAACCTGCAGCAGCGCGAATAGAATCTGCCTCAAGAATACCACTTCCCGTCTGGTCAATATCAGTAAGCGAACCAGCATCCGTAAAGGCATGCCCTTGAATACCCAATTCCTTGGGCAAACCAAGAGGGAAACTAAGCTCTACGCTTCCGCGATAAAAGAAATTACCTCCCAAAGCATCCTTCGTATCATCATCGCGCGGCCCAACGCCTGAACGCTCAAACCCTCGTAAAGTCGACCCACCAAGGAAGAAGCGCTCATTAATTTGAACATCCTCATCGCCATAGCCCTCAATCGCACCGACTTCACCTAAAACATTAAGAACAACGGAATCAGCAACAGGAACATAATGCGATGCACCCGTGCGCGCCGAAATATATTTGGCATCCCCGCCTAAACCAGCAAGTTCTGTGTCGAGCCAATAACTTGTCCCGCTCGAAGCCTGCATCCGGCTGTCACGCGTATCATACGAAAGGCGCTGTGAAATTGCAGAAGTAGAGCGCTCCCCTTCCTGCGCAGCAATAAACAAAGACGCATCATCATCAACATCGGTAATATTGTTATTTTCAAACGTATAACGCAATGTCTGACGCCAGTTTTGCGACAATGGATATCCAACACGAAGTGCCCCACCAGTCCGTTTTTGGTCAAAAGAACTTTCATCTTGCAAATCACGCTCAGTGGCAAACAAATCAAAGCCAGCGGAAATATCGCGCCCTAGAAAATAAGGCTCTGTAAATGACAAATCAAGCTGCGAACGCTCACCAGCCACCAACGCACTCAAAACCAGGTCCTGACCACGCCCAAGCAAATTACGTTCACGAATTGAAAAATCAGCCAAAGGCCCATCATTGGTCGAAAACCCAGCCCCGATAGAAAGCTCACCAGTAGATTTTTCCTGAACATTAACATCAATCACAGTGCGATCAGGTGCAGAGCCTTGCGAAACTGCCACATCAACATTTTCAAAAAAATTAAGATTGCGAATATTCCGTTCTGATCGCGCCAACTTACTACGATTAAACGGGTCAGCCTCAACAATTTCCATCTCGCGACGAAGTACCTTATCAAGCGTTCTAATATTTCCATTAACGTTAATACGCTCTACAAAGACCCTCGGCGTCTCACTAATCATAAAAGAAATATCGATCGTACGCGCTTCCTTATCTTTACGAAGATCAGGGCGAACATCCACAAAAGCATATTGCAGGTCACCCAACTGATCAGTCATTAAGCGAACAGTCTCTTTCACTTTGTTCGCATCATACCACTTCCCTTTCTTGTAACGAACAGAGCCTTTGAGCGCATCGGTCTCTAAATGACGAATACCAGATATAATCTCAGTTTCATTAAATTTATAACGCGGCCCCTCCTCCACAGTCATCGTCAGCAAGAAACTATCCTTACTTTTAGACAGCTCGGCAACAGAAGAAAGAATTTGAAAATCGGCATACCCTTGTGAAAGATAATACTCCCTTAGCAACTCTTGATCAAAATTCACACGATCAGGATCATACCGATCGCTGCTACTCAAAAAGCGATACCACTGGGTTTCCTTCGTACTTATAACCCCCCGTAGCTTGGAGTCACTAAACTTTTTATTTCCAACAAAGCGAACGGATTTAACCTTCGTCACAGCACCTTCATTGATTTCAAAAATCAAATTAACACGGTTCTGGTCAAGCTGAATAATCTTAGGCTCAATCGCAACAGAAAAACGTCCTTGACGACGATAAACTTGATAAAGACGCGACACATCTGACTGAACCTTACCACGCGTAAAAACTTTACGCGACCTAAGCTGAATTTCACCAAGCAACTCATTATCTGCAATCTTGTCATTCCCTTCAAACACAATCTCGTTAATGACTGGATTCTCAACAACAGAAACTTGGACAACGCCCCCCCTGGATTCAACACGAACATCTGCAAAAAGCCCTGTCGCAAACAAACTCTTGAGCGCACGGTCCGTTGCAGCATCATTAACAACATCACCAACCTTCAAATCCATGTAAGAAACAATGGTCGACGGTTCAATCCTTTGCTGGCCAATCACTTCAATTTTAGAAACCTGCTGCGCGGCAAGGGCATAAGACGGCATGATAAAAATCGCAAAAAACCCAAATAAGAAACCAATATATTTTTGAAAAACCATGAAAAACCTGCTTAAACTACAAAATATGTATTACTCTACAGGAAACAACAGCGTAAGAAAATCACTTATATTTGCAAATATCATAATTCCTAACAAAATCGACATCCCGACAATCAAAGCTAAATCCTGAACCCGCGGAGAAATTGCCTGCCCTGTTATCATCTCATAAAGGAAAAACACTAAATACCCCCCATCCAGCGCAGGAATAGGGAGTAAATTGATAATTGCAATCATAAATGAGAAAATAGCAATAAACATCATATAGCTATAAAAACCAGCCTTAAAAGCATTCCCCGTATTTTCGCTAATTTTCGCAACGCCACCAACCACAGGCTCATTATTTCGCCCCGCCAGCCCCGCTTGAATAAGTTTATAAGAATTAACGACCCCCTGTTTCAATAAAAACAGGCTCCGCCCAATTGCCTCAAAAAAATTAAGTTTCACAAAAAACGAACTCTCAGGATTAACAAGAAATACAACATCATAATGCTCATGCTTAGAATCAAGAAGATGCTGATTATACTCTGACGGAAAAGTCATAATGAACGGATCAGCCTTACGGCCTTTCTTGTAGCCACGAAACGGAATGCCAATCTGAAGCGGACGGTCAAAGTTCTGAAGAATTATTTCACGCGCTTTATCAGGATTTTCAGCAACATCAACACCGTCAATTGTATAAACCCCCTCACCCAACTTAATGGCACTCATACGCACCATTCCAGTTTGCCCGTGCCTTTGTTCAACACCCTTCTGATTCATATATTCAACACGCCGAGCCGTAAATTCAATTTCAATTAGTGTGCCGTCACGATCAATCAAATAACGATGCTTTTGCGGAGGATCTTCAAACCATGTAAAATCGTAAACATCTTCAAGCCGCCTGATAGATTGACCATCCATCTCCAAAATCTGATCATAAGGCAACACACCTGCCTCATACGCAGCCGAATTTTGCGCGATAACATTAATTATAGGCGGGCGGGATCTCTGTCCATACATCGTGAACAAAGAAATCAAAATCACTAAGGTGAGGAAAATATTAATGAGCGGCCCCGCGGCAACTATAAAAATCCGCTGCAAAACGCTTTTAGAACAAAAAGAAACCGCCAGTTCCTTATGATTCAGACGACGCTTACAGTCATTCTCATGATCCCACACAACAGGATTATTCTTATCGACATCCCCAAAAAGTTTTACATACCCGCCAAGCGGGAATAACCTCACTGACCATCGCGTGCTGCTGCCATCACCACCCACACCAAAAATCTCGCGCCCAAAACCAAACGCAAACGTCTCGACCCGCACACCACATAGACGCGCCGCAATATAATGCCCAAATTCATGAATTGTGATAACAAGAGCAAGCGTAACGATGACCATCACACCAAATGAAAAAATATCCTCAGCAGCATTTAAAAGCAGTTCGGAGAACATATCATCATGTCAAAAGTTGATAGATATCATTCAAATTCGCAAACGCCATAATACCGATCAAAAACACAAATCCCGCACGGAAGGCATATTCCTGAACAATCTCTGGCACCGGACGGCCAATAATACCCTCAACCGCATAAAAAGTAAGATGCCCCCCATCCAGCATAGGAATGGGGAGAAGGTTGATAAATCCGAGATTAATAGATAGCAACGCCGTAAGAAGAATTAAAGGCACGATACCACGCTGCGCCGTATCACCTGCAATCGCACCAATACGAACAATTCCCCCAAGCTCAGTGGCACTTCGAACCCCCGTCACCATCTGCCACAAAGCCTCAACAGAACTAACCGTCAAAACATAAGTCTCACGAATAGCGCTCTGTGTCGCTGTCATAAAGTTATGTGCAATAAATTCTTGGGGCGGCAAATTAGACAGGTAAAGCGCCTCCATCTTCTGGTCTTCGGACGCCCCCAAATCCAAGTTCATATCTCCAACAGGATTCACAATTAAAGGTGTTCGCTCTCCCTCAGTTTGATTTCGCAGCTCAATCGTAAAAGTCGTCCCCATACGGCTCTTGAGTTCGGCAATAACATCATCAATATTCTCGTATTCTTGCCCATCAATCGAAGCAATACGGCTAACGCTAATCCCCTGATCCGCGCTAAGCAAACCCAAAACACCAATCGAGCTTTTAAACCCAAAACGATCTTCCTGCGGCACGCGCTTTGGCTTTGCAAAAATATCAATCATTTCACCACCGCGTTTAACAACAAAATGTTTCTCCTGATCAAGCGCCACAAGCATCTCACGGCTAATATCCTTAAACCCATCAATAGACTTTCCATCAATCGAGACAATATAATCATGCGGCAAAAATCCGTTTTCCTCAGCGCTACTTCCACCCATAACAGCCGCCGCAGTTGGCGGTGATACAGGTTGTCCACGAACAAGGAAAAGGCCTGCAAGCAAAATCACAGCAAAAATATAATTAATCGCAGGCCCCGCAAAGACAACCATTGCGCGCTTCCATATAGGTTTGTTAAAAAACGCAACCTCGCGCTCAGCGTCCGTCATCTGACGAACCTGATCACCATCCTCAACGGAATCCGTATGCCCCGCGCTCGCAGGGTCGGTATCACCAAACAACTGCACATATCCCCCTAAAGGAATAAGCGAAACCTTCCAGCGCGTCCCTGCTTTATCATGAAAACCCCAAATCTCTTTACCAAACCCAATCGAAAACTGTTCAACACGAACACCGCACATACGTGCAACAATGTAATGTCCCCATTCATGGACAAACACAAGAATACTCAGCACCAAAACAAAAGAACCGCCATAAATCCAGACATTCTGTCCAACATATTGAATAAGATCATAAAAATTCATGCGTATTTTCTTTCTTTAACATCATGCAATACTTTATCGCGTACTATCGTATCCCATTCGATTATATCGTCAATTGTTTTCAGCGTTTTATCTGTTTTATGTGTATCAATAGCGTAAGAAACAAGAGGAATAATATCACCAAACCGTATTCTTCGATCTAAAAACAGCGCCACAGCAACCTCATTTGCTGCATTCATAACAATACAAGCGTCTTGCCCAAGATCCAAACATTTATACGCCAAAGTCAGCGCAGGAAATTGATCCAAATCAGGTTTTTGAAAACTCATCTCAGAACCCGCAGAAAAATCGAGCGTTTTTCCAGGCGTACGCATCCGCTCAGGCCACGCCAGCGCATAAGCAATCGGCGTACACATATCACTCGCCCCCATCTGTGCCAACACCGACCCATCATTATAAGATACCATCGAGTGCACAACCGATTGGGGATGTATCAAAACATCAATTCTATCAGCAGGCATATCAAACAAATAATGCGCTTCAATAACCTCAAGCGCTTTATTCATCATCGTAGCACTATCAACCGAAATTTTACGCCCCATATCCCAATTCGGATGCGCGCAAGCTTGTTCTGGCGTAGCATCAACAACATCAGAAGCCGACCAAGATAAAAACGGCCCACCCGAAGCCGTAATAATAATCTTATCAATAGAATCTCTCTGGCGCTGTTCAAACACTTGAAAAATTGCATTATGTTCACTATCAAGGGGAAGAATTTTGGTATTATGCACACGGCAAGTGTCTAAAATCAGGGCACCTGCTGCAACCAAAGGCTCTTTATTCGCAATCGCGACAATGTCCGAACACTCAATCGCCATCAGCAAAGGCTTCAACCCCGCAACCCCCATAATCGCACAAACAGTAAGATCAACAGGCTCAGCTAGTAAATCATCCAAGCCCTGATCTTGCGTGCAAAAAGCACGCGCCGCTCCCAGCCTGTTCTTCAATTCATTGAGCTTATCAACATTAGAATGCGCCGTAATCACATTCACATCAAACAGATCAGGCGCAGAGAGAACAACATCCACCGTGCTCTGCCCAATAGACCCCGTTACACCAAGAATATTGATCTTTCGCTTAGAGGACATAGGATAACAACGTCAGAAACACCAAAAAAACAGGCGCACCAAGCAAGAGGGAATCAATACGGTCCAACAACCCGCCATGCCCCGGAATAAGCTTACCCGTATCCTTAACATTAGCCTGGCGTTTCACCGCAGATATCAGCAAATCACCGACCTGCCCCGTACATCCAGTAACAACACCAAGCAAAGCCGCAACACCCACCAAGACAAACCAGGCATTATCATCAAACATAGGGTGAAACCCCATGTAGGCCACCCAAATTACCGCAAATAATGCAGGAAAGAACAGAGCACCTCCAAAACCTGACCAAGTTTTGTTAGGGCTAACTTGCTCAATCAATTTAGGCCCACCAAAGGTTTTACCCACAAAATAAGCCCCAATATCACTAAACCAAATCATCCCAAGGAAAATCAAAAGAACATTTAAGGAATACACCTCGCGCAGAGCGAAAAAACTGCAATAAGACAACGCCATATAAATAACACCCGCCGTCATAACAGGCACAAAAAAACCAGTTTTTTTAGATAATCCATGCCATTCATAAACAGACGCAAAAAACGCCAGCAATAACCAAACCAAAAACGCTGTATCACCAATAATAAGAACAGCCAAAAAGCACGGTGCCAGTACAAGCGCTGATATCACACGTGTTTTAAGGGTAGAACTCATAACGCTTTCACCGCTCCAAAACGACGATCCCGCCCTGCATACTCATCCAAAGCCTCCCTAAAATCCTTCTCAGAAAAATCAGGCCAAAGGGTAGACGTAAAGAACATCTCAGAATACGCACACTGCCATAAAAGGAAATTGCTAATGCGTTGCTCACCACTCGTGCGGATCAAGAGATCAGGGTCAGGAACCCCAGCTGTCATAAGACCATCAGCAATCGCTTGCTCAATGTTATTAACTCTGCCCTCGTCAAGCAATCGCTCAACCGCCTGCACAATATCTTGCCGTCCACCATAATTGAGCGCAATGATAACGTGAATAGCATCATTCCCGTTCGTAAGCGCTTCCGCATTTTCAATAAGTTCGACAATATCAGAATCAAACGCAGATCGATCACCAATCACAGAAAGACGCGCATTCTTCTTATGAAACTCTGCCGTTTGCGACCGCAGATAATGCCTCAGCAATTTCATAAGCTCCACGATTTCCGCTTCAGGTCGCGCCCAGTTTTCTGACGAAAAACCGAATAACGTCAAATATTGAACATCATGATCCACCGCATATTCAACAATACGCTTTGCTGCCTCTGCTCCTTTTTTATGCCCAACGGAGCGCGGCAACCCACGCTTACGCGCCCATCTACCATTGCCATCCATAATAACGGCCACATGTTTAGGGCCTATGCTTTTTGATGTTACGACTGATTCAGCCATGATTAATACCACCCGGCTTTTTAGACGGTCATAATATCTTTTTCTTTATTAACGAGCAAGGAATCGATTTTCTTAATTGTTTCATCCGTCATAGACTGTACCTCCTCAGACAAACGTTTGGTTTCATCCTCTGAAATACCATCCATCTTCTTGATACCATCCATCCCGTCTTTACGAACATTACGAACAGATATACGTGCAGTTTCAGCATATTTACCAGCTACCTTAACCAGATCTTTTCGGCGCTCTTCTGTAAGATCGGGAATTGGGATACGAACATTATTGCCATCAGGCATAGGATTCAACCCAAGCCCTGCATCACGAATAGCTTTCTCAACGGCGCCAACAGAAGACTTGTCCCAAACTTGAACCGTGATCATGCGCGGCTCTGGCACATTGACCGTGCCAACCTGATTAATTGGCATCTTACTTCCATATATATCAACGACAACAGTGTCTAACAAACTTGCCGAGGCACGCCCCGTACGAAGGCCAGAAAATTCCTTCTGCAAAGATTCAAAAGCACCATCCATCCGGCGCTGAATATCATTCTTATCATAGCTCATATTTTAGTCCCCTTAAGCATTTGTAACAACAGTGTATTTACCTTTAGATTGCGCGACTTTTGCAAAATTTCCTTCCTCTAGAACGGAAAAAACGACAATCGGAATATTATTCTCACGCGCCAAAGAAATCGCTGTTGCATCCATAACTTTCAAATCTTTGGTCAGCACATCAATATAGGAAATCCGGTCATAATGGACAGCATCAGGGTTCGTCTTAGGATCGGCAGAGTAAACACCATCAACCTTCGTGCCCTTCATAATCACATCACAATCCATTTCAGAAGCACGAAGCGCCGCCCCAGTATCGGTCGTAAAGTAGGGATTACCGGTTCCTGCTGCAAAAATCACGACACGCCCCTTTTCCATGTGACGCATCGCTTTGCGACGAATATACGGCTCACAAATTGAATCCATACGAATCGCAGACTGCACCCGCGTATAAACATCCATATTCTCAAGTGCATTTTGCAACGCCAGCGCATTAATAACGATACCAAGCATCCCCATATAATCCGCTGTTGTACGATCCATACCAACCGCAGCACCAGAAACACCGCGGAAGATATTCCCCGCCCCGACAACAACGCAAACCTCAATACCAAGATCTACAACTTCCTTAATGTCAGAAGCAACGCGCTGAACTGTATCAGGGTCAATGCCAAATTCGTTCGGCCCCATCAAAACTTCGCCAGACATTTTCAACATGACGCGCTTATAGGGAAAGGCAGTGGCTTCATCCGAAGTTTGGTCTGTCGCGCTCATACCCATGCCTTTCAAAATCCTTTAAATAACGTATCAATAAATCCTACATAATAAAGACTGAATTAGCCGTTTGCAACTGCTGCAACTTCAGCGGCAAAGTCTTCTTCTTCTTTTTCAATACCCTCACCAAGCTGAACACGCGCAAACGCAGTCAATTTAATGTCACCAGAACCTGCAATCGCCTGAGCAACAGTTTTATCCGTATCCATGATAAAATCTTGCTCAAGAAGACAAATCTCTTTGTAGAATTTACTAATACGACCTTCAACCATTTTCTCGGCAATTTCAGGCGGTTTACCAGAAGCAATAGCCTGCTCCTTAAGGACCGCACGTTCACGCTCAAGCACATCCGCAGAAACAGAACTCTTATCAAGGAACTGAGGATTAGCAGCAGCAACATGCATCGCAACCTGCTTTCCTATCGCATGAAGCGTAGCATCATCCGTAGCAGACTCAAGCGCAACAAGAACACCAATCTTCCCAAGACCATCAGCAAGCGCACTATGCACATAACCAACAACCGCGCCCTGTGAAACAGAAAGCTTTGTCATACGCCGAACAGCCATATTCTCACCAATCGTCGCAATAAGATCAGTCAATTTTTCACTCACTGGCTTACCATTCAAATCGGCCGCCGCAAGCTCTTCCGCATTTTCAACAGACATAGCAGCCTGAGCAACCTCGGTCACAAACTTCTGAAACGCCTCATTACGCGCAACAAAGTCAGTTTCAGAATTCACTTCTATAACTGTTCCAACATGACCTTCGGTAATAACCGCGACAAGACCTTCTGCTGCAGTACGACCAGATTTCTTGGCAGCTTTCGACAAGCCCTTGGTACGAAGCCAGTCAACAGCCTGCTCCATATTCCCATCATTCTCAACCAAAGCCTTCTTCGCGTCCATCATGCCAACGCCCGTAGATTCACGAAGCTCTTTCACCATTGATGCTGTAATATTAGACATAGATTTTTGTCCTCTCTTTTGTATAGTTCGTTCGAATATTTTATTAAGCAGACGCCGCTTTTTTCTTCGCCGCAGGCTCTTCCTCTTTCGCCTCTTCAGCAGAAGGAAGATCTTCAACAACATCAACAGCTGCGCCAGTATCAACACCCTTTGCACCAAGCTCAGCTTGAAGACCATTAACAACCGCGCCAACAACCAATTCACAATAAAGGTCAATGGCACGCAAAGCATCGTCATTACCAGGAATAGGATAGTCAACACCATCAAGACAGCCATTGCTATCGACAATCGCAAATACTGGAATACCAAGCTTATTGGCTTCTTTAATCGCGATCTCTTCTTTGTTAGTATCAATAACGAACAACGCATCAGGCTGACCGCCCATATCTTTAATCCCACCAATAGACGCATCAAGCTTGTTACGCTCGCGTGTCATCATAAGAAGCTCTTTCTTTGTATAACCGGATTGGTCACCAGAAAGAATCTGCTCAAGATCGCGAAGGCGAGAAATTGACGCAGTAATTGTTTTCCAGTTTGTCATCATTCCACCGAGCCAGCGTTGGTTCACGAAATACTGACCACAACGCTGCGCACTTTCTGCGATTGTCTGCTGGGCTTGACGCTTTGTTCCGACAAAAAGAATGCGACCACCTTTGGCAACAATCTGCTGAATTTGGGTGAGCGCCTCAGCAAGCAACGGCTGTGTTTGTTGAAGATCAAGAATATGAACGCCATTACGCACACCAAAGATATAGGTTCGCATTTTAGGGTTCCAACGACGTGTGTGATGACCAAAATGAACGCCTGCTTCTAGAAGTTGGCGCATAGTGAATTGAGGTGCGGACATAATGTTTCTCCTTATAATATCCAGTTATATCTTCGGCGGACTTTGGTCTTCTTTATAAAGACACTGGTTTAGGAAACCCGCCTGTGAATTTAGTTCTGTGGGTTTATAATGCGAAAGAGGTGGAAATTGCAAGGAAAAACTGCCCTAAAGCTCCGATATTTCAATCACCCCATCTTCGCCGCGAATAATATTCCGCGCCTGAGAACTCAAACTCCACAGCCCAGGAATTTCAATCTGCGCAACTTCATTATCATTCACATGTGCAAAGACTTTAATTTTTGAACGCCCCTTCCCTTCAATATCGAGGAATTCTTTGATCTTTTTCGCAGGATCTGCGACATTAAGATGAATATAAATCTCGCTAATCTTCCCATCCAACGCAAGTTCAAGCGGCTGCACCTTCGAAGACGTCATCCGCATTTGATCTTCTTTGGTCTCAACCTCCACATGCACAAGCAGCGCCGTCCCTGGCTCAAGATACTCCCGCGCCGCATTCAAAGTCTCAGAAAAGATCGTCACCTCAAAAATCCCAGAGGGGTCAGAAAGCTGCAAAAACGCATATTTGCTCCCCTTTTGCGACATCTTCTCCTGCTTCTTGAGCAAAACCCCAGCCATTTGATACACCGCCGCGCCTTTTGATTGAATATCCTGCTCGACGTAACGCAAATCCTTGATATTCATTCGCTCAAACTGCTGCGCGCGCGTATCAAGCGGATGCGCCGAAAGATAAAACCCAACAGCCTCAAATTCATAAGCAAGCTTATCAAGCGGCGTCCAGTTTTTTACGTCAGGCAAAACAGGCATCCCCAAATCCTCAGACTCCCCGCCGCCAAATAAACTCACCTGCCCCGACTCACGCTCTTGCTGCAAACTTTGCGCATAGCGCAAAATCAAATCCGACCCATCTTTAAGTTGCGCGCGGTTCTCATGGAGGGAATCAAACACCCCCGCACAAATCATCCGCTCAAACTGACGGCGGTTCATCGTTTTCGGATCAAGCCTCTTCGCAAAATCTTGCAAATCCTTATAAGGGCCATTGGCGCAACGTTCCATAATCATCCGCCCCATCGCATCCTCACCCACACCCTTAAGCGCCGCCAACGCATACCGCACCGCCTGCCCTTCAACTTTGAAATCAGGCTCCGATGCGTTCACATCAGGCGTAAGAAGATCAAGCCCCATACGATCCATATCTTGCTTAAAGATGCTCAGCTTATCTGTATTCCCAAGGTCAAGCGTCATCGACGCCGCCATAAACTCAAGCGGATGATTAGCCTTCAACCACGCCGTCCAATATGCTATCAACGCATAAGCCGCCGCATGAGATTTATTAAAACCATAGCCAGCAAACGCGGCAATCTGATCAAAAATTTCACTCGATTGCTTTTCAGGAACCTGATGATGTTCCGCTGCGCCATCAACGAACATCGCCCGTTGCTCATCCATCTCGGCTTTAATCTTCTTACCCATCGCCCGCCGAAGCAAGTCCGCACCCCCAAGCGTATAGCCAGCAAGCTCCTGTGCCGCCTGCATAACCTGCTCCTGGTAAATCATAATGCCGTAAGTTTCCTCAAGGAACGGCTGCAAAATCGGATGCATATAATCAGGCTCTTTGCGCTGCTCTTTTACGTCAACATAAAGCGGGATATTATCCATCGGCCCAGGCCGATAAAGCGAGACAAGCGCGATAATATCCTCAAATCTGTCTGGTTTCACCTTCTTAAGTGTATCCCGCATGCCTGCACTTTCCAATTGGAACACCCCAACCGTATCCCCTCGCGCCATAAGCTCATATGATTTCACATCATCCAAAGGAATATCAAGCAACTCAATCTCTTGATCTGCTTTCGCGTTCACAAGCTCCAAGCCTTTTTGGACAACAGTCATTGTCTTTAGGCCCAAAAAGTCAAACTTCACAAGCCCCGTACTCTCAACATATTTCATGTTAAACTGCGTCACAGGCATGTCAGAGCGCGGATCACGATACAGAGGTAAAAGCTGATCTAGTGGCCGATCTCCAATGACCAAACCCGCAGCATGCGTCGAGGCATGACGATAAAGCCCCTCCAACTGCAAAGCGATATCAATCAATTTCCCCTGCGTCTCATCCTTATTCCGCTCCGCCCGTAAATCCGCGTCCGCGTTAAGCGCCTCCTGCAATGTCATCGGGTTCGCAGGATTATTAGGGATTAATTTAGCAATGCGATCAACCTGCCCATAAGGCATCTGCAACACACGCCCAACATCACGCACAACCGCCCGCGCCTGCAACTTACCAAACGTAATAATCTGCGCCACATGATCGTGCCCGTAACGGTCCTGCACATAACGAATAACCTCATCGCGCCGATCTTGGCAAAAATCAACGTCAAAGTCAGGCATCGAAACACGTTCAGGATTCAAGAAACGCTCAAACAGCAATCCAAACTCCAACGGGTCAAGATCAGTAATCTTAAGCGCCCAAGCAACCACAGACCCCGCACCAGATCCTCGTCCTGGCCCTACAGGAATATTTTTATCTTTCGCCCATTTTATAAAATCCGAACAAATCAAAAAGTAGCCTGGAAAGCCCATCTGATTAATCACATTCAGTTCAAAATCCATCCGATCCCAATACAGCTGATGCTCACGTCGATCTTTTACAAAGTGATCAAGACGCCACTGCAGCCCTTCTTTAACCTGCGCAGCCAACTCCTCAGACTCGGGGCGTTTGCTCTCCGTCTCAAACGGCGGCAGTAAAGGGTCAATTGGCATCAACAAGAAAGAACAACGCTGCGCAATCACAACCGTATTTGCTATGGCTTCGGGCAGATCAGCAAAAAGATGAGTCATTTCCTCACCTGACTTAAACGAATGTTCTGGCGTGACTTTACGACGATTTTCCTCACTCACATAACGCCCCTCTGCAATACAGAGAAGCGCATCATGCGCCTCATGCGCAGCTCGATCTTTAAAATAACAATCGTTTGTCGCAACCAGCGGCACATCATGTTTATACGCCAGATCAATCTGCGCGGCTTCTACCCTATCCTCATCAGGCAGATCATGGCGCTGAAGCTCGATATAAAAGCGATCCCCAAAAAGCCCCTTGAGTTTAAGAACCTCAGCCTCGGCTTTTTCCGCCTGCCCGTGTAAAAGATGCTGCGCAATCGAACCGGACAAACCACCACTCAAACAAATCAAACCGTCTGAATGGCCTGCCAAATGGTCAAACGGAACATCCACCGTATCACCATCCATATAAGCCGCAGAAATCACCTTACATATATTTTGATAACCAGCCTCATTCTGCA
Organism: uncultured Micavibrio sp.; assembly: GCA_964352375.1. Classification (GTDB taxonomy): domain Bacteria; phylum Pseudomonadota; class Alphaproteobacteria; order Micavibrionales; family Micavibrionaceae; genus UBA1672. The sequence continues at coordinate 14,631 of CAYGSA010000002.1, read as the reverse complement.
CAAGCAAAACAGCCTGCCGCCCCTCAAGCAAAATTTGACATCCCAAAATTGGCTGGACACCACACTTAGAGGCCTCAAGCGCAAACTCCATCGCGCCAAACATATTATTCGTGTCCGTCACCGCGACTGCAGGCATCTTGCGCTTAAGGCACAATTGCACAAGATCTTTAATCTTGATTGCCCCTTCCGCAAGCGAATATGCGGAATGCACATGAAGATGAACAAACGTCTTTGACATGAGAAAAGACTATCAGAGATGACTAAAGTTTAAAACGGCAAAATACGACCAGATTTAACTTCTAAGACGCGATCCATCTGACCCGCAAGCTCCATATTATGCGTCGCAATCAAGGCGCCGATGCCGCGCTTTCGGACATGACTCAGTAAAATATCAAACACCTCGGCCGATGTTTCAGGGTCTAAATTCCCCGTCGGCTCATCGGCAAACAGCAATGTAGGATTGTTCATTAACGCTCGCGCAATCGCCACACGTTGTTGCTCTCCACCTGACAACGTCGCTGGCCTATGGCTCAAACGATGCTTTAGCCCCATTTGCTCCAGTATATCAACAGCCATATCTTTAGAATCCTTAACACTTCTACCGCCAATAACCTTAGGCAAAGCAACATTTTCAAGCGCCGTAAACTCGGGCAAAAGGTGATGAAACTGATACACAAAACCAATATGCTCATTCCGCAATTTCGTTCGAACACGATCAGAAAGCTTAGAAATATCCTTATCTTCCATCATCACCTGCCCAGAGGTCGGAGAGTCCAAAAGCCCCAAAATATGCAATAAAGTCGACTTGCCTGACCCACTCGGCCCAACAAGCGCAGCAATCTCACCCGAATAAATCCGCAAGTCTACATTATTCAAGATATTAAGCGTATTCGATCCCTGCTTATAAACCTTCGTCAAGCCTCGGACAGAAAGCAGCAAGCGCCCCTCCTCACCCTTCAAGGCGTCAGGAATAGTATCTTCATCAAAAAGATCATCTTCCAGCGGCTCGTCAAAATCAAGATCAGACGGGATATCGTCTTCGGCATACCGATCATCTTCCATACCAGGCGCAGGAATAAAATAATCCGCCCTGTTGTGCATAGAGCTGATAAAGCTGGATTTCTTGAAAACATCACTAAGGAAAACAGAGCTCATTCGTACCGCAATGCCTCCACAGGATCAAGTCGCGCCGCGCGCCAAGCAGGATAAAGCGTCGCCAAAATTGAAAGCGCAAACGCCATGCCAAGAACCCCTAAGACCTCTTCCCAGTCAATCTTCGCAGGAATTTCAGACAAAAAGCGAATTTCCGCATCCCATAAGGAAAAGCCTGTCAAACTTTCCAAAAACATACGGATTGTCTCAATATTCATCGCAAAAGCAATCCCGATGGCCGCACCAACAATCGTTCCGATAAAACCGATACTTGCCCCCGTCAGCATAAAAATACGCATCATATTCCCCCGCGTTGCGCCCATCGTACGCATGATGGCAATATCATGCCCCTTATCTTTCACCAGCATAATCATCGAAGATATTATATTAAACGCCGCTACCAAAATAATCAGACTGAGAATTAAAAACATGACATTTCGCTCAACCTCAAGAGCATTAAAAAAACTCTTATTCATGTCGCGCCAATCATAAACACCTGCACGCCCATTCATCCGCAGTTCCACATTACGTCGAATATCATCAAGTCGCTCAGGCTCGCCCAAAAACACCTCAAGCGAACTCACAGTACCCTTAAATTGAAAGAATTTCTGCGCCGCATCCAAGGGCATAAACACGAAACCGCTATTATATTCATACATTTCAACATCAAAAATCAGAGCAATGTCAAATTTACGCTGAGTCGGCACAGTGCCAAAAGGCGTTGTCTTCAAAACAGGAGATGTCAACGTCACCTGATCACCAATTCCAAGGCCATATTTCTGAGCTAAAACTGTTCCAATACCAACTTTAAATCCTTCAAAATCGTCTATATCGCCCGCCCTTATACCACCAAAAAGCGTTTCACGAGACTGAAAATCCTCCTTAGACATCCCCCGTACCACAACCCCCGTCGCAGAAGTACGATAAGACAACAACGTCTGCCCCTCAATAATCGGCGTCACGCCTTGCACACCGTTAATCTTCAAAACATCATCAGCAAGAGCCTGATAATCATAAAGTGCCCCCGCCTGCGAATAGACATTCATGTGCCCACCAAGCCCAAGAATACGGCTAAACAATTCGGCACGAAAACCATTCATAACGCTCATGACAATAATAAGCGTCGCCACGCCCAACATAATCCCCGCAAACGAAAAGCCGGCAATAACGGAAACAAACCCCTCTGCCTTCTTAGAGCGCAAATACCGCCACGCCACCATTCGTTCAAACTGCGAGATCATGAATTAATAGGCCTTCCCGATCAGAACTTTTTCACCGTTATCCGCAAACGGCATACAACGCGTAGAGAGCGCGTAAGCTTTCATAATCTCTTCAAGCTTAGGGTCATCTAAAACAGATACAGGGACACGAACCAAACCAATTTTATCCGCTTTAAAGAAATCATCAATATCCTTAATCGATGTTCCATCAACAGTATGATCATTTGTAAATCCGCGCGAACGCTCCAACATTGAATCGTGAATAGCACCTAACATGCCGTGCGCCTTAGCAACAAATTCATCCACACCCATGGTCTTTTTTAAATTTTGCCCGATATCACGACGCGTAACAGTAACCTCTCGGTTTTCCATTTCACGACCTCCAATTTCAACGCACAAAGGAATACCTTTCTTAACGGAGTCCCATTTCTTCTCACCTGTGCGCATGTCGCGCTTATCAACGTGCACACGAATATCTTGCGCCTTGAGTTCGGCCGCAATTTTATCACAAAAATCAAAAACACCGCCATCTTCGTCAATGTTTTTAACAAACGGCACAATCACAACCTGCTGAGGTGCAATCCTCGGAGGCATAACCATGCCATCATCATCAGCATGCGTCATAATCATACCGCCGATCGCACGCGTGCTAAATGCCCAACTGGTCGTATAGGCCAATTGCTCAGTGCCATCACGCCCCTGAAAAGAAATCCCGCAGCTCTTCGAAAACGTTTGCCCCAAATCATGTGTCGTCGCCGCCTGTAAGGCTTTACCATCCTGCATAATAGACTCAAATGCATATGTCTCAACCGCACCCGGAAAACGTTCATCTGGTGTTTTCACACCCTTATGTCCCGTCAACGCAAGATAGTCTTCAAAAAACTTATGATACATATCAAGAATAGTCAGGCAATCTTCCTCCGCCCCCTCAGGTGTTTCAAACGCGTTATGCCCCTCATGCCAAAAAAATTCAGACGTACGCAAAAACATACGCGTACGCATTTCCCACCTCAGGACATTCCCCCACTGGTTCAGCTTCATTGGCAAATCACGATAAGACTGTATCCAGCGCGACATCGCCTCACCAATAATCGTCTCAGACGTTGGCCGAATAACATAAGGCTCTTCCAATTTCCCCGCAGGAACAAGGCCGCTTTCTCCAGCTTCAAGGCGGTGATGCGTAACAACCGCACATTCTTTGGCAAAACCATCAATATGCTCGGCCTCTTTCTCTAGAAACGAGAGCGGAATAAGTAACGGAAAGCTTGCATTCTGAACACCATAATCCTTAAGCTGCTTATCAAATATAGCCTGCATATTTTCCCAGACAGCAAAGCCATAGGGCTTGATTGTCATACATCCACGAACAGGGGAATTCTCTGCCATATCAGCGGCCTTTATGACCTGTTGATACCATTCAGGAAAATCTTCCGCGCGCGTTGGAGTGATCGCAGTACGTTGTTTTTTACTCATAAAATGTCCTTTAAAGTTTAAGGATATTGGCCTTCAATTTTGTCGGTAGAGGGTAGTGGATCACGCTCTTTTTGTCCATGCTCTTGATCGCGTTGCACTCCGCTTTTTTGAGCGTCACAAAAACTGCGCGTTTGATCAGAGATATCCTCATCCCCAAGAATAATACGCCCATCCGCATATAGTTTAACATCCCCAAGCACAGCATCCGAAAATAGCCCCTCAGGCAAATCAAGCCCCGCCCGTTCTAATAAATCCAGTTGAATAGGAATAATAAGAGGATCATTCAAAAAAGATTTTGCAGAGCCATGAACATCAGCCGACACAACGTCATGACCATATACATCAACACCAGCGACATAATCCGCCGAAACAACAGGTTTAAGTCCAATACTGGGCTTAGATTTATTCAGATACTTGCACAAAACATTAAAATCAGGCACATCTTCATTTGCGATCGCTGGCAAAGATATCAACAAAAAGACTGTGACAAGCCTAAGAATAAGCATCCGCCAGCTCTCGAAAGTTTATAATTCCACTCTCAATAAAAATGTAAACAGCCCCCCAAAGCACAATTGAAATAACCGTCGTCAAAGCAACTTTTTGCTTCATATTAACATGGCTTGGCGCCCCCGGAGCAATGTATTCTCCGTCTTTGGCCTCCTCTTGTGTCCGTGACAAGCCAATCGGAAGTACACAAAAAATGACCGTCCACCAAATCATTACAAAAACGACAATACCTGACACTAAACTCATAATCTTTCCTTATACAATCATCACATGGACGTTCGTTTTGGGCTTAATTCCCAATTCATTTTTAATATAACGGTTAACCGATCTTCGTACATCTTCTGCAATATCATCCGCCGCCTCTTCATCACAATCATCAAGAACACCTAAAATATGGCGTTCAATATCATCAACTATGCAATCATCATGCCGATTACAACTCAGACCAACAGTATCAATACGAATATCTCCCAAAATCGCATAATCCTCGTCCAACACCAAGGAAACATGAACCGCGCCTGAATACTGCAATTTGCGCCGCGCCGTGATTGATTGATGGGTCACAGGAATAATTCGCCGCTGATCCACCGCCAAAACGCCCGTCTCCACATGATCCACAACCTTCGGCGCACCAGGCGCAAGTCGGATCACTGACCCGTTATTAGGCACAATCACGTGGTTCACTTGGCATTCTTCCGCCAAAGCCGCCTGCGCATCCAGCTGCATCCGCTCACCATGCACAGGAATAACACAAGATGGCTTAACCCATTGTAACATCTGCGTAATTTCGGCGCGGCACGGATGTCCTGAAATATGAATAAGATTTTTCGTATCAGACGGAGAAACAATCTGAACACCCGCGGCGCTCAAATTATTCTTTACCGCATTAATCGCCCGCTCATTGCCTGGAATAGCGCGCGCCGAAAAAATAACAGTATCTCCCCGACCAAGTGAAATATCCCGCGAGTCCCCCCGCGCCACCCGCGCCAAAGCCGCGCGGCTTTCACCCTGCGATCCCGTCAAAACCAGCACAATATTCTCATCAGCAATTTGCCCAATATCACCCGCATCAACAAAATCAGGCACACCATCCATATAACCACAATGATAAGCCGCACCAGCCATGTTATGCAGAGAACGCCCTACCAAAACAACACTGCGCCCGACTTTTTCCGCCGCACGGGCTACACTGACGAGCCTCCCCACATTAGAGGCAAACAACGTCACCGCAATCTTACCCTTATGCTGCTCAAATTCTTTTACAAGCCCAACCGCAACGTCAGATTCAGAACCCGCAAAACCATCCGTTTGCGCATTCGTAGAGTCTCCGACATAAGCTAAAACACCCTGCTCTCCAATCTTCTGAAAATCCTCGGCTTGCGTCTTCTCGCCAACAACAGGCGCGGCATCTAAATTCCAATCACCGCTATGCAAAACAGTCCCATGCCCCGTCTTGACAACAACGGAACAACTATCAGGAACAGAATGGGAAACAGGAATAAACTGAACCGTATAATTCCCGATCTTCAAATCTTTACGCGGCTTGATCACATGCACGGGCGCATGCCGTATCCCTTCTTCCTCTAACTTACGATGCAAAACCACCGCAGTAAAAGCGCACGTATAAATCGGGCAAGCCAATCGTTCATAAAGCCGCGCCACGGCGCCAATGTGATCTTCATGCGCATGCGTAATAACCAGCCCCGCCAACTTGTCTTTATTCTCCGCCAATAACCAAGGATCAGGAAGCAACAAATCAATCCCCGGATACCGTTCATCCGCAAACCCCATCCCGCAATCGATAGCCAAAAACTGCCCATCATTCACGTAAAGATTCAAATTCATTCCAAACTCTTCACTCCCACCTAATGGAACAAAATAAAGCTCATTCTTTTTGAAGATTTCACGCATTATAATTTTTGACTTCTCTTATAAATTTCTAATAATCCTTTTAAAATCAGACTGTCATCAACCATGTCAATAACCGCCGTACTCTGCGCATACAAAGGCGCAAGCCCACCAGTCGCTATAACATAAGGCTTCTCGCCAATCTCCTCTTCGATCTTGGAAAGAATTTTCTCAATCATCCCGATATAGCCCCAATACATCCCCGACTGCATCGCGCTCCGAGTATCTTTTCCGATAACAGTTTCAGGATGCTCAACAGTAATCTGCGGTAACTTCGCAGCCCTCTCCGCCAGCGCGCTAATAGAGAGCCGCACCCCCGGCGCAATAATCCCGCCAGAATAAACCCCATCTTTATCAATCACATCAAACGTCGTTGCCGTCCCGAAATCAACAACAACCGCAGGCAAATCATACGCACTGATAACATAAGCTGCATTTGCCAACCGATCCGCACCAACCTCCTGCGGCTGCGACAGTGATATCGGAACGCCCGCACTATGCGCATCCACAAAAACAGGGGTCACTTCTGCATATTTTTCACAAAGCACCTTAAGATTAAAATTCGTATCAGGCACAACAGAACTCACAACAACCCCAGAGATATCACTCCAATCTATCGAGACCAGATCAAACAGTTGCTTTAAAAAAACCGCATACTCATCTGCACTACGCGCACTCTCGGTCTTACAGCGCCAGGAATGCTCTAAAACATCTCCCTGAAAAACTGCAAAAACAGTATTCGTATTGCCTACATCAATCGCAAGTAACATATTAGCTAAAAACATCTCCAGAAGTTATCGTCTTCATTTCATTGCTTTTATCACAGAGCAAAAGCAAATAGCCAGCCCTACCAATCCCCTGATACGAACCAGACATTTTGTGATCACCAATTTTCACACTCATCTGTGTACCAATCTCGAAACTACATCCAAGCCATTCTTCCCGTATTTCATTAAAAGCCCCTAACTGCCATCGCTCATACAACGTTGCAAATTCTTCCAAAATAGCATCCCGCAAATCATGCAGATCCAACTTATGTTTCACTAAGGACACAGAGCCTTCTATAGGTGCCGCCCCAACATTAACACCCACGCCAACAACCAAAGCCTGATCCACAGACTCAATCAAAATGCCGCAAACCTTATGCCCCTCAATCAAAACATCGTTTGGCCATTTGAGCGTCACATCCGTATAAGGCCGCAGCGCATACGCAACAGACAAACCAACCAGCAACGCAATCTGTCCAAACTGTGACGCCGCAAATTTCGGTTTTAACAAAAACGAAAAATACAAATTACCCTTTGGACTCTCCCATAAGCGCCCGTGCCGTCCATGACCAGAATTCTGCACAAGAGCTTGAACACAAGCCCCTTCATCCAAATTATCAATGTCAGATTTAATAAAATCTTGTGTACTGTCTAACACATCCAACGTCTGAACAGACCAAGACACAGCCATTATTGCACAAGCGCACTCGCCGCAAGTTTTGCCGTATCAACAATAAAATTCGGTTTAAAGATAAACCCAACAATGAAAATAATAGAGAAAAACAAAACAAGATTCCTTCCAAAATCAATTTGTGTATCCAAAACATCGGTGTCCTCATCAAAGAACATCACCTTGATAATCCGCAAGTAATAGAAAGCTGCAACCACCGAAGCGACAACCCCAAACGTCGCAAGCACATAAAGCCCACTCGCCATGGCCGCTTCAAAAATAAAGAACTTACCAAAGAATCCCGCTAGAGGGGGAATACCGCTCATCGAAAACATCAACGCCGCCATAGCATAAGCAAGTAAAGGCTGTGTTTTGGAAAGCCCCGCCAAGTCACTAATCCGTTCAACCGTCAAACCATCACGGCGCATGCACATAACAATCACAAATGACCCTGCCGTCATAACCATGTAAATCACCATAAAGACAAGAACCGCAGCAACACCCTCGACACTCGTCGCCAATACACCGATCAGCGCATATCCCATATTACCGATGGAACTATATGCCAGAAGACGTTTAATATTATCCTGCGCAATTGCTGCAAATGATCCCACAAGCAACGAGGCAAAGGCCACAAAATATAAAACCTGCGACCACTGATCCATCGCAGCCTCAAATGGAATAAACAGAAGTCTAATCAACAACCCCAAGGCCGCAAGCTTAGGAACTAGAGCAAAAAAAGCCGTCACAGAGGTCGGCGCCCCCTGATACACATCAGGCGTCCACATATGAAACGGCGCCGCAGAAATTTTAAATACAATCGCCGCAATCACAAAAACCATACCGACCGTAAAGCCCGGCGGCATCATATCCTGATCCAAAAGCGTATCCCGAATAACATTAAAATCAAGTGAACCAGTAAAGCCATAAATTAAGGAAATGCCAAACAGCAGCATACCTGATGAAAGCGCCCCGAGAATAAAGTACTTCGCCGCAGCCTCACCAGATTTCTGGGAGTTACGATGAAACGCCGCCAAAACGTAAAGACATAAAGACTGCAACTCCAGCGCCATATAAAGACTGAGAAAATTATTCGCCGAAACCATAAACATCATACCAATACCCGCAAAAATAACGAGCACTGGATATTCAAACCGCGCAATCCGCTCTTTATAGAGATAATCCACCGAAAGGGCGAGCGTAGCAATCAAACCCAGTAAAATGAAAATCTTCAACACACTCGCAAACGCATCGATCACAAGCATATCATTAAGTAAATACTGCACGCCCCAATCCGCACGCAACAAAATCACCGCCGCAATAACAAAGCTAAGACAAGATGACCAACAAAGAACATCGGTTGTTTTATTCCCTTGAAACACACCAACCATCAAAAAGCCCATCCCCGTAAGGATAAGGAAAATTTCAGGCATAATAAACATGAGGTTCAAATCACTCATTAACAGCCTCCTGCGGCTTTTCATCAACAGCCACACTCTCTTGTAATACAACGTCTTCAAAAACCTCATCAGCAGGATTAAGAACAGTCTCATAAATCGAAACGATCTGCGTCACAGAAGGCGATATATTATCAAGTAATTTATTAGGAAATACACCAAGATAAAAAACAAGCAACACAAGGGGAATAAGAATGCCCTTCTCAAGAACATTTAAATCACTCATCCGCCCTGCATCTTCATTATCCTGTGGCCCAAAAATAACACGTCGATATAACATCAACATATAAGCCGCCCCTAAAACAACCCCCGTCGTCGCAAACACCGCTATGAGAGTATTGGCCTGAAAAGCACCAATCAAAATCAAAAACTCACCAACAAAACCACTCGTACCCGGCAAACCTACCGAGCCAAGCATAAAGATCATAAATACCGTAGCATAAGCAGGCATATTTTTCACAATTCCGCCATAACGGCTGATATCCCGTGTATGCAGCCGATCATAAACAACACCAACACACAAAAACAACGCCGCAGAAATAACACCATGGCTGATCATTTGAAAAACAGCGCCCTCAATCCCCTGCTGGTTGAACGCAAAGATACCAAGCGTAACAAAACCCATATGCGCCACTGATGAATAAGCAATCAGCTTCTTCATATCCGTCTGCACCAACGCGACCAACGACGTATAAATAATCGCAATCACACTCAACCACATAACAAACGGTGCAAAATAAAGGCTTGCCTCAGGCAACATAGGGAGTGAGAAACGAAGGAACCCATACCCTCCCATCTTGAGCAAAACACCAGCCAGGATAACTGAGCCCGCCGTCGGCGCTTCGACGTGCGCATCAGGCAACCAAGTATGCACAGGCCACATAGGCATCTTCACCGCAAAGCTAGCAAAAAATGCAAGCCACAACCATTTTTGCATCTCAAATCCAACAGGGTTTTTAATCAAAGTTGGAATATCCGTTGATCCGACCTCTGCATAAAGCGCAAGCAAAGCCAGCAGCATCAAAACAGACCCAAGCAGCGTATACAGAAAAAACTTATACGATGCATAAACTCGGCGCCCCCCGCCCCATATCCCAATAATAAGGAACATCGGAATAAGAACACCTTCAAAGAAAACATAAAACAAAATACTATCCAGAGCCGCAAAAGTCCCAATCATGAAACTTTCAAGAACCAGAAACGCAATCATATACTCTTTAACGCGCACCTTAACACTATTCCAGCTCGCAAGGATACAAATCGGGGTCAAGAACGCGGACAACAAAATAAAATAGATTGAAATACCGTCGACACCAAGATGGTAATGCAGACCATTTTTCCCGAACCAACTGTATTTTTCCACAAATTGAAAACCAGAAGCCGCAGGATCAAACTTTTGATAGAGAAAAAAGCTAAAGGCAAACACAAAAATCGAACTAAACAAAGCAAGATGCTTTATATTCTTCTCAACAGCCTTTTCATCACCTTTCTCACCTTTAATAAACGCAATCATAACGGCGCAAATAAGCGGTAAAAAGATCATAGCAGAGAGAATAGGAGGGAAATCCATAGCGTCCTAGCTCCCCTTCACTGTGTAAAAGGATGGATCAGCCTTAAAGACAAACCAGGAAACCAAACAAATCAAAGTCATAATCATAACCAACGCATAGTGATAAACAAACCCGCTTTGAAAGCGCGAAAGGGTTTTCGCAAAACGGCCAGAGAACCCTGAAACTCCGTCTGGCCCCACACCATCAATAACATTTTTATCCGCCCTCCAGAACAAACGCCCAATAGAGAATGAAGTCTTAACGAACAAAACATTATAAATTTGATCAAACCACCATTTATTGAAAAACAACATATATAAAGGCCTAAAGATACGGACAAAAAGAGCGGGAACAACAGGAAAAAACATATAAATCAAGTAAGCCGTCGCAATACCAAGAACACCAACAACAGAAGGCAATTTTTTAACCCAGTACGGAACATTATGAGCGGCCTCTACCGTATTGTTCACAGGCAGAACAGACAGAGAATTGTGCCAAAAATAACCATAGGACCATAAATTAATCATGTTCTTTCCACGATGCGCACCCGATTCAGCGTGCCCTTCCCCATGACCATCATCGTGCGCATCTCCTGCTGCTGGCTCAACGTGTGCAACAGCTGCATGCTTGTCATGATGAGAATAAGCAGAGCCGACAAAACCTCCATAGAAAATCTTACCCGCTAAAATCGCCCCAACCGCCAAAACAAGCAGGGGCAAAATCATAACAGAAGGGCTTTCATGAATATGCCCCATCACCTTTTCACTCGCACGCGGCTTACCATGGAATGTCATGATAATAAGGCGCCAGCTATAAAACGCCGTCATAAACGCCGCAGCAATACCCATCCAATAAGCATAATGCCCAAACCAACTATAATCCGCCCAAGCTGCTTCAAGAACAATATCCTTTGAATAATATCCAGCAAACGGAAATACACCAGCCAGCGCCAAAGACCCGACCCACATCATCGCATATGTCACTGGAATTTTTTTCCAAATCCCCCCCATATTACGCATATCCTGCTCATCCGACATTGCATGAATAACAGATCCAGCCCCCAAGAAAAGGAGAGCCTTAAAGAAAGCATGCGTCATCAGATGGAAAATCGCTGCACCATAAGCTGATACCCCAAGAGCAAAAAACATATAGCCAAGCTGGCTCATCGTAGAATACGCAATCACGCGCTTAATATCATACTGCGTCATAGCAATCGTTGCCGCCACAAACGCCGTCGTCGCACCGAACACAGTGACAATCATCAACGCCGTCGGCGCATATTCAAAAACGGGTGAAAATCGCGCAACCAAAAAGACGCCCGCCGTAACCATGGTTGCCGCATGAATAAGCGCAGAAACAGGCGTCGGCCCCTCCATCGCATCAGGCAACCACGTATGAAGACCCAGCTGCGCGGATTTCCCAACAGCTCCCATGAACAAAAGCAAACAGATAGTGGTAATGCCATGCATCTCATATCCAAAAAAAGGAATCATCGTATCTTTATACTGCGCCGGGTTTTCAAAAATCGTCGAAAACTCAATAGAACCAAAAACAACAAACGTCGCCATAATCCCAAGCGCCAAACCAAAATCACCAACGCGGTTCACAACAAACGCTTTAACCGCCGCAGCATTGGCAGAATGCTTATGATTCCAAAAACCAATCAACAGATAAGAGGCAACACCGACCCCTTCCCAACCAAAAAATAACTGAAGAAGATTATCCGCTGTAACCAGCATAAGCATCGCAAAGGTAAACAAACTCAAATAAGCCATAAAACGCCCCTTGCAAGCGTCATGACTCATATAGCCTATAGAATAAAAATGCACACATGCCGAAACAATAGTCACCACACACATCATTACAACCGAGAGCTGGTCAATCTTAAGCGCCCAATTTACACTGAAATCACCTGATGAAATCCAAGAGGCCAACGTAACCGAATACGCACTATCGACCATCATATCTTCGGTCAGGATAACATTAAAAAACAGACCAATAGCAGAAAATGCAGAAACAGTTATCGCAGCGCACGTGACAAATTGGCACCCCTTATCACCAATCTGTTGACCAAAGAGACCCGCAATTAAAAACGCGAAGAATGGAGGAAAAACTGCAAGAATTTCAAGACCCATAAACCTATCCCCTCATGCTCGAAATATCTTCAACTGCAATAGACCCTTTATTGCGGAAAAACACGACAAGAATAGCCAGGCCAATGGCCGCCTCAGCAGCGGCAACCGTAAGAATAAACATGACAAAAACCTGACCAACCAAATCATTTAGATATGCAGAAAACGTAACAAAATTGATATTAACCGCAAGCAACATAAGCTCAACTGACATCAAAATGACAATTACATTTTTACGATTAAGAAATATCCCAAAAACACCAATCGTAAATATGATTGCGGCCAAAATAAGAAAATGCTCCATCCCAATCATATCTATATCCCTGTCCCTGGAGTAACTTTCTTGATTTCAAGAACATCTGACGCTTTACGAGACTGCTGATCAGAAATTTTTTGTCTCCTAATTCCTGGACGGGTTCGATGCGTCAACACAATCGCCCCGACCATCGCAACAAATAAAATAAGGCCAGAAACCTGAAACGCAAAAACATAGTCGGTATAAAGAACTGCGCCTAAAGCCTTAGCATTAGGAACATCCTTTAATGCAGCAGTCGGAACGGCTATATTATCCTGAACAGAATCAGCAAAGTGCCAAAAAGAGTAAACAGCAACCATCTCAAACAACAATATCCCACCAAAAACAAGGCCAATGGGAATATATTGCATGGCTCCCTTACGAAGATCCGCAAAATCAATATCAAGCATCATAACAACAAAAAGGAACAACACTGCAACCGCTCCCACATAAACAATCACCAAAATCATCGCAATAAACTCTGCCCCCAGTAAGATAAAAAGGCCTGCTGAGTTAAAAAATGCAAGAATCAGAAAAAGAACGGAATGCACAGGATTACGCGCCAAAATCACCATAAGGGCGCTTGAAACTAAAATCCCGGCAAATAAATAAAAGGCAAACGCCTGAACGACCATGAAACAACTCTTTTTAATTCTTTGATATAACTACTCTTTTAAACAAGGATAAACAAGGGGAGACAAAACAAAAAATGACCTCTTTCAACACTTTATCGATACGGTGCATCTGCAACAATATTCGCCGCCAATTGCGCCTCCCACCGATCACCATTCTCAAGAAGCTTATCTTTATTATAATAAAGCTCCTCCCGCGTCTCGGTCGAAAATTCAAAATTAGGCCCCTCAACTATCGCATCGACAGGGCAAGCCTCCTGACATAAACCGCAATAAATGCACTTTGTCATATCAATATCGTATTTCGTCGTCCGCCGAGAGCCATCCTCGCGCGGCTCCGCCTCAATCGTAATCGCAAGCGCAGGGCATATAGCCTCACAGAGCTTACAAGCTATGCAGCGCTCCTCACCATTCGGGTAACGGCGGAGCGCATGCTCCCCACGAAAACGCGGCGAAATCATCCCCTTCTCATGCGGGTAATTAATCGTAACTTTCGGCATAAAAAACATGTACTTAAGCGTTAAAAGAAACCCTTTAACAATCTCAGTCAGAAAAAATGCGCGTGCTATGTTGTCCATTATAAAACTCCCTGCGCCTGTCCGGGCAACGCATCAAACGTCAATAGCAATCCAGCCGTTAAAACAACCCAAACAAGCGTCAGCGGCAAGAACACTTTCCACCCTAAACGCATCAACTGATCATACCGAAATCGCGGCAACGTCGCCCGCGCCCAGATAAAGAAGAACAAAATCAAACATACTTTTAGCGCAAACCAGATAATACCCGGAACAAAAGACAGCGCTTCAATCCCGAACGGCGGCAACCATCCACCAAGGAACAAAATAACTGCCATCGCCGACATCAAAAT
>CAYGSA010000001.1:106840-129236 GCA_964352375.1 uncultured Micavibrio sp. | reverse complement strand
AAAATGGTGCGCCCGAAGAGATTCGAACTCCTGACCCCTTGATTCGTAGTCAAGTACTCTATCCAGCTGAGCTACGGGCGCACACTCCAAAAAGTGGCTGGACATTAACGCAATCTTCCCCCAAGCGCAAGAATGTTTTTACACCTTATTGTAAATAACAATTTTGACACGTTGTATACACATCTGTATGTTCATTATTGAAAATAATAAAGGGTTGAAATGGTGATAAAAATAGCGCCAACATTTACGAAAGAAAGCACCGATCAAACAATCGACATCTCGTCTATTTTTGTACCCTACAAACCTAGTGATCAGGCAGCGAGTAAATGGGCAATCCTTGGTGCTTATGATCAAGGGCTTTTGGAGAAATTCAGGAAATCGGTTCAAAGTATAAGCGAAGAATCGGGGAAAATGATCAGTGAAAAACTGCTGATTGATTTCGTAGAGCAATATAGTGATCCCGATGCGGCACACAACCAAATCTATATAATAACAACAAGTGATAAGCCTGAAGCCTTGCAAGACTTGGTGGCGTTCAACGATGATATTGAAAACGAAGAGCAGGCGTTAGAGTGGCTTCATGCAAAAGGCTTTGCCTTAGACGTTCTGGAAGAGGGAAAACAGAAAGACGCGCTGCCGGAAGAAAAAGAGCCGCCACAAACGCCGCCCGAAGATGGCGACGAGGGGCAGGCCGGCGCCCTTATACAAGAGGAAGAATATTTCGAAGTCCCGCCCTGGGAAGATGAATTCTGGCAAGATGAAAAAAGTGTGGTGACTCTTATGAGGAGCGCCCTCATTCAAAAACACAAGGAAAGAAATGAAGCGTTGATCGGAACAGGTCAGCAAGCCATGTCTATGAGCGTTCCGGCCGTTCACGCCGTGATGACTGAAAACTATATGAATATGGGCTTAACTGTTGTAAATACCGCTATACTGATTGTCCTGGCAGGAGCATACAGAAGCAATGAGAGAGCCTACGACTCACTCCTTCGCGTTCATAGTCAACTTGCGCATGACCGAAAAAACCCAGATGTTGATAAAGATATGATGATCTCTCGTGTTGTCGAAGGGCTTCAAAGGCTTGGTATCAGTATTTCGAGTACAAAAGTTGTGGATCCTCAAGAATACCGCAGGCTATTACCTGAAATACGAGATATTGAAGTCAGGCGTAATTATCGCATAAATGAAAGAATAACAGAACAAGACGCCATTAACGCAGGGGAATCAATAGCAACAATATCAGAAGCGCAAAGCGCGTCATGGGCCAAAAAATTGACAGAAGAAATCAAATATGCCGCCCTTTTTGTAAAAGAAATATTTAAAGAAACCGGAAAAGACATCCGAAACTTACCTCAAACATCGAAGGGCTTTGTTGACGGTTTTAAGGCCGCAACGCTTAAATCTAAGTATGAAAAAGAAGTTATTCAAAAAGACACAGCAGATATCGTAGCGCGTGTTGACAAAAAATTAGAAGTGATTATCGCAAGTGAAGATGTGCCGGAAGCAGAAATTATGCACACAAGAAGGAGCCGAGAGCAAATTGAAAGCACGAGACAATTACTCTCCGAACTGAAAAATTATGAAAGTATTTGGCCTGCCGCGAACTTTGCAATGGCGTCAACCGCGAATATGATTAGCTTAGGCAGCCTTGTATCCTCAGCGCTCAGCATCAATATCTTAGGAATAGCGGTTAATACATGGGATCTATTCGCTGGCGGTATCGGGTCGAATGCTAAAACAGGCAGTATTTACTATGCTCATGCCCGCGAAAGAAACAGCTTTATTGCGCAAGCCGCCAGAAATCAAATCGACCTTGTTGACAGCAACGATAGATTACGTGCAAGAGCTCTGGAAATAGAGCAGCAACAAGTCGCCCCGGAAGCATAATCCGCTTGACCAACCCCGCATGTGCGTTAGGATAATCCTATAAATCAAAAACTAAGAAGAGCCCGCATGATCGTCACTGAAAATACAGTCAGTAATACAAGGGTGAGGCTTGCGCAAACATCGGCAGAAATCGAAGAGGCGCAAAAGCTTCGATATCAAGTGTTTTATGAAGAGCGAGGCGCAGCACCTTCATCTGAAATGAAAAAAGAAAAACGCGATTATGATGAATTCGATGATATAACTGACCATCTTATTGTTGTGAACGAAGACGAAAAAATCGTCGGTACCTATCGTCTCTTGCGCCAAGACGTCGCAAAGAAACATGGGAGGTTCTACTCAGACAGTGAATATGATTTAACAAACCTGATAAACAGCGGGCAATCCTTGCTGGAATTAGGGCGCTCCTGCGTTCTTGATGGTTATCGAACACAGCCAGTTCTGAATACACTGTGGAAAGGCATAGCAGACTACATCACGGATAATAAAGTCGATTTACTGTTCGGCTGTGCCAGTTTCCAAGGCATAGACGTGGGTGTCATAGAAGATCAGCTCTCATATCTGCATCATTTCCACTCCACCGACTCCGCTATAAAGCCCGTCGCACTCTCTGAAATTTATGTAGAGATGAATAGAGTTGCAAAAGGTAGCTTTGACGAACGGCGCACGTTCGCATCATTGCCGCCCTTGATAAAAGGGTACCTCAGATTGGGAGCAACAATAGGGAAGGGCGCAGTAATCGACCACCAGTTCAACACAATCGACGTCTGCATAGTTGTGCAAACCAGACTGATGACTGAGCGTTATCGCAAATATTACGAGCGTAAAATCCAAAAAACCATGCCAGGGAACAGCAAATAGAATGCCTCAAATGCGTGCAATTCTGAAATTCGTTTTGTTCGCCATGCTCTGCGTGGCTGTCATTATCTTACAATCAATCATTCTGCTGTTTCATAGGGGTAAATATGCATACATGCTGCCAAAACTCTGGCAAATAGCGGTCTGCAAACTATTCCAGATCAAGGTTGAGACCGAAGGGCATATCTGCACACAGGGGCAAACATTGTTCGTCAGCAACCACATTTCCTACCTCGATATTCCTGTCATCGGCAGCATCATCACCGGGTCATTTATCGCTAAAAAAGACGTTAAAGGCTGGCCTGTTTTCGGATTTCTCTCGACGCTGCAACAAACAATATTTATCAGCCGCGACCGCGAAGACGCTGCAGAAGGCAAGAAAAAACTAGACGCAGCCTTACAAGAAGGTAAAAACCTGATCGTCTTCCCCGAAGGCACATCAACAGAAGGCGTGAACGTACTCCCCTTCAAGTCCAGCTTGTTTTCTATCGCAATGCAAGACAACGCCAGAAACCTGCTGATCCAGCCTGTAACATTAAACATAGAAGCTGTCGGTGGATATAAACCACAAAGCCAAAATGACCGCGACCTCTATGCGTGGCACGTGAATATGGACACACCTTTAGGCCTTCATTTATGGCGCTTCGCAAAAACAAACGGGGCATCTGTAAAGCTGATTTTTCACCCCCCCGAACAGCCAAAAGAGTTTGAAAACAGAAAAACACTTGCCAAGCACTGCCATAACGCCGTATCCAATGGATTGAAATATCAATAAATAAGGAATCATTTTCATGAGTTTTAGCCCCGAAGAAATGTCACAACTTAAAGCCCATTTAGAACGCACGTTCAAATGCTCAGGTATAACAGTTATGAAACGTGAAAAAGCAGAAGATTCAATCGAAGTGATGATAGATAAGGTATTCATCGGTTTGATATATAAAATAGAAGATGAAGGCGAAACATCCTTTGACTTCAATATGGCTATTCTTGATATCGACCTAGTCTAAGATTGCAAATCTTCATACGCTTTGTTATGATAAAAGAATGCGTATTCGGGCAAATTTATTACTTTTGATTATGGGCTTAACGCTATCCTTGAATGCTAATAATGTGCATGCCTTAGACAAATTAAAATTTGAAAAAAACATCAGTAGCCCCTCTATGAGGCTTAAAGTAGACGAATTCCTGAACGGGTTTTATAAAACCGATTCTATGGGCTTTGATGTTGCTGCGCATGATTTAAACGCGGATGGAATCAATGAGTACATCCTAAAACGCAAAAGCTGCACACAGGCAGAAGTCGTGTGCACACACATAATCCTTGGCAGCCAAAAAGATAATATGCTTTTATTATCAAGCATTAGGGCAAAATATATGATGGTGGGGGCGACATCCAATTACGGTGTAAGTGATCTTCTTGTCTTTGAAAATGATATAAATGATTATGATTTTGACATATATATATGGTCGCCAGAAGAAAAGATGTATATACTGAGACTTGAGAATAAACAAAATGAGTAACATTGTGTTATCAAAAAAACACCTTTTAGCGTTTTTGGTACTGAGCACATTCGGTATTCTTTTGCTGTCTGCATCAGTAAATGCGGCGTGCTCCCCGGGAATTCCTTGTACAACTTACGACATATACTCAAATCCATCATCTGGGACGGACGGCGCGTTCAACGGCCCAAAAGTGGACGACGCATCCGCACCGCACGATGATTCTGCCTGTGATGGGAATTTTATGAACCAAATATACGCTCGAGCGCATCTCGAGGCCAGTCGCGAAGTCATTATGGGGCAACAGCTTATCCATAAACCTGACAGCGTACTTGAATATACCTGTTTTGATCAGTTCTTAAATCAGGCCGCAGCCAATGCAAATTCATTTTCATCATCTACGACCTTTAACAATAGGCCAATATGTATTGAAACCGCAGATACACCATGTATTTCAACAAATATAACAACGACTGTTACGGGAACTGAAGTGACCGATGCGTTGGGAATATTCCTATACGGAACGCTGCAGCTATACGTAAATGCAAATTTTGGGCATACATTTTTGGGGGAGGCAACAACTATCGACACAGATATCGCTGCGCCTGCTGCAACGGCATATGCCTGTGAACATATGCAGACAGTATGGGAAATTGCCAAATGTATTGATTTTGCAGAAGATGATCGCTTCAGAACATTCGAAGAGCTTATATCCGCAGATCCAAGATCAATCCCCATAGCATGTTCGCCAGCAAACATTTCATCGGACGCAGTAGAGATTGGTGTGGATGCCACAAAGTTGAATTCGTCGTCTCCTGCATTACCGAGCCTGACACCTGCCGCTCTGGCAAATAACACGAGCGACCCATGCCCCCCCGCAGGAGGTCCTGTCTCCGGAGTGAATACAGGCCTCTCCAATGATCAGATTCGTGTTGCAAATAACTGTGATATCAGTGATTCAGAGCGTAATGCATATGCATCGCTTGATTTAATGGAATCATATGACGAATATATCAGGGGCTTTGGTCTCTACCTACCCGGAACGGCAACGCGAACAGGAATATTATTCAGTGGCACTGCACCAAGTTTTGCCTGTATGAACCCAATACCAACAGGCATACCTATTATATCATATGACTATCAGGCTTTGGGCGCAGCTACTGATTTCGCATCGCCGGGAACAGGGCCAGGCGGCATGCATGAAATCGATCGCACAACATATCTACACTATGATTTTATATGTCCAAACCCAGGATGCTTCTATCAGGCGGTGAGAATGCCATATATCGAAGGGTCTTTATTGCCATTACCGGCAAGCTTCCCAACGGGGATTTGTGTCCCGTATTAAAAACTATATTTGCTAAAACACGTGAAATTTGTATAAAATAAGAACTGCGCAAGGTAAAAGGAATGAAAATGGAATTTAAATTGAAAAATAAGAGCGGCAAAATCTTCAACTTATGCTTCTTTTTGTTTCTGGCAGTCTTCTTGACACCTTCTCTTGGCGGTCTAAAAGCAGCAAGTATTATCGCCGACACCCCATGTGACAATTTATACTATGAAACACTCTCGTCCCGCGCATGGCTCGAAGCTCAAAGAGAGATTACCCAAAACCAGAATCTGATTTTAAAACCTGACAGTGTTTTTGAATATACATGCTTTGATCTTCTATTAAGCGAACTCGCAGATCATGCTTCATCCCTGCTAAGCGAAACAACAAGTTTTGGATCTGGGCTAGGCACTAACAGCATGGATCAGGCATTACAGCTTCTCATCGGGAACTCGTTGATAGCATATATAAACAACAACTACGGCAGTAAAGACACACTGGGCCTTTCTTATAATTTATTGGGTGGTCATCCCGCAGCTGTAGGTATTGCTCATGCACCAAGAACGATTAGAGGCTCAAATTCTTATTCATGCGACATCATGGCCCGTGTCTGGCAAGCCGCTAAATGTATTAACTTCGCAAGTAATGAAGATACTGATGGTTTTTATTCATTTGAAAATTACGCGTTATCATTAGACAAAAGAATTCTACCAAGTTTATGCCTTCCTGCTACGACGGCATGGAACACAAACCTTGCAACGGCCCTAACATCAGGCCCGTGGACCAACGACCCTGTACAAACATATTTTTCAATGACAAATGCGCAGAATTGCTCAGGCGGGACATGTGCGTGTACGGGTGATCCAATTCCAACTGGACTTATGGTCACAAGATCTGGCTATCCTGGTGCCAATAGCTACGCAGAACATGTGTGTTTACAGCCAGGGTGTCGTTATCACCCGGGCGGCGCATTAAACAGCGGCGGTTCAACGGCGTCTGCTGGATGCTACGGTCGTTAAAATAACCAAAATTGCCCTGTCCCCAGTGCAAAGGCTAATGACATGTATTATATATACAGAGCGCTGACTTACACCAGCGCCCCTTTTTTGCAGAACCTCTTAAAACAACGATTGAAAAACGGAAAAGAACTCCCCACACGGTTCACAGAAAAAAAATCCATAATAAATATCACCAGACCTGACGGGCATCTGGTTTGGATACACGCAGCAAGCGTCGGCGAAGCGCAATCCGCACTCGTTGTGATCAACAAAATTCTGGAACATAATGCCGCAACCAACATTCTTGTAACAACAGGAACCGTAACATCCGCAGCCCTCATGGAGCAAAAACTCCCCGTCCAGGCCATCCATCAATTTGCACCATTAGACCACCCGATTTGGGTACAAAAATTCCTCAACCACTGGAAACCCGATGGCATACTTTGGATGGAATCAGAACTTTGGCCCAACATGCTGCATGAAATAAGGCGCCGAAACATAAAAGCATTCCTCATTAATGCGCATATGTCTGAAAAATCATACACATCATGGAAACGCATTCCTAACCTGCCGAAACACATCTTAAAGACCTTCGAAAAAATCTTGTGCCAAACGCAGGAAGATAAGCGTCGCTATGACGCTCTGGGCGCAAGGAACACAATCATTACAGATAATCTAAAATACAGCGCCGCACCTTTGGCGTATGATCAAAACGATCTAGAGAAAATAAGCGAAGCAACACAACACAGGCCACTATGGCTCTACGCCAGCACCCATAAAGGCGAAGAGAAAATCGCCATTGAAACGCATCAAGCCTTACAAGGAACATATCCCAACTTGCTCACAATCATCGTCCCGCGCCACCCAGAGCGCAGAGACGAAATCCGCAAAACAACCCAATCGATGAAAACAGCATTCCGCGGTGAAACCAAAAATCTCCCACAGCAAGAAGATCAAATCTATGTTGCCGATACATTGGGGGAACTTGGTCTGTTCTATAAGCTCTGCCCCATCGCCGTCATCGGCAGATCATTCAGCAACGATGGCGGTGGCGGGCACAATCCAATCGAAGCCGCGCAGTTAGGGTGCGCCGTGCTGCATGGCCCTCACGTACAAAATCTGCAAGATATATACGACGATATGATTGCACAAAACGCCTGCATCAAACTGGAAAAGCCAGAAGAGCTTGCCGCGCATATCAAAACCTTACTCGGCGATGATCAAAAATCACACGCATGGCAAAAAGCGGCAAAAGAGTTTTCGCAGCGCAAGACATCTGTTATAAACAAAGTTATGGCACATATAGCGCCGAGCCTAAACGAATTATAACAATGCCCCTTAAAACCCCTAAATTCTGGTATCCTGAAAATCAAGATAAAATCCCGTTTCCTGCGGCGCTCCTAGCCCCCCTAAGCGCCCTGTACCAGCGCGCCCACATGGCGCTCCAATCATCTAAAGTCACACAAAGCGTGCCTGTACCGGTCATTTGCGTTGGGAATATCACCGCAGGCGGCAGCGGAAAAACACCAGTCTGCATCGCAATTGCAAAACTGCTCAAACAACAAAACCCTGATATAAACCTGTTCTTCCTCACCCGCGGCTATGGTGGTAAGAAAACCAAACCAAGACGCATAGAGGGTCATGAGCTCTCATCTGATGTCGGTGATGAACCTCTAATCTTGGCGCAACACGTAAAAACCATTGTATCCCCAGTGCGTCACGAGGGCGCACGCGTCGCATATGACCAGGGCGCACAGTACGTCATCATGGATGATGGGCTTCTGAACAAGGCGCTAAAAAAAGATATCAGCTTCATGGTCATTGAGGGCAGCTTAGGAATCGGAAACGGAAAAACAATACCCTCCGGCCCTCTGCGCGAACCATTTGAACGTGGGTTAAATCATGCAGATGCAATCATTATAATTGGTGAGGACAGACACAATATAAAACAAAAACTGCCTGTTAATTACCCCGTCTTCAAAGCGGCCATAAAAGCGCAGACAGAGGGGCTGGATAAAACAGCACCCTACCTAGCCTTTGCAGGCATAGGCATTCCACAAAAATTCAAAAACACACTAGAGGAACATGGATTTAAAATCGTTGAATTCCAAGAATACCCAGACCACTACCCCTATACTAAATCCGAAATAGAGAGCATCATTAAAAGTGCAAAAAACCAAGGCGCTAAAATCATCACCACACAAAAAGATCATGTGCGCGTGTCCAATGAATTCAAAAACCAGATAGAAATTCTGCCAATTGAAATAGAATGGGCAGAGCCGGAAAAACTGCTTCAATATTTAAATGGAGCGCTGACATGAAAAAACTGCGTTATGCTCTAGAAGCAGCTTTGATATATATCCTCTTTGGCATTTTTAAAATTCTACCCGCTGAAACAGCGTCCAATCTTGGCGGGTTTTTCGGGCGAACAATTGGAACAAAGCTCGCGATGAATCGACGCGTGCGAACGCATCTCTCAATCGCATTCCCTGATATATCTGACCGCCGTCAATCTGAAATAACATCCGCCATGTGGGATAACCTGGGTAGAATTGTCGCTGAATACCCCCATCTAGAGGCAATCAGCAAGCACCACACGCACATTGAAAATATTGATATTCTGGAGCCATATTTCAAAGACAAAACGCCAATCATTTTCATCGGTGGGCATATCGGTAACTGGGAAATTAATGGCGCAGCCATGTTGACGCAAGTGAACAAACCGATATCCTTGACATACCGTCCCCCAAATAACCCATGGGTTGCCAAGCTTCTCGATAATCTCAGAACATTAAACGGACGCATAAAGGCTTATCCAAAATCATCGGAAGGCGGTCGGGGCTTGATGAAAACCCTCAAGGAAAAAGGGCAATTGGGAATATTAATCGACCAGAAATACAATGAAGGTCTTCTCACAGAATTCTTTGGTGCACCCGCTATGACCAATCCAATCTTTTCTCAGCTCGCCCTCAAATACGGTTGCCCAATCATTCCCGTGCGCTGCGAACGTATAAAGGGCATAAATTTCAAGCTGACGGTACACCCCCCAATTCCTGTAACGGATAGTGGCGGGAATACGCTCTCAGTTAATGAAATTGTCCAAAATGCCCAAAACGTGATCCAAACGTGGATAGAAGAAACGCCCGAACAATGGATATGGCTTCATAGAAGGTGGAAAAAAACACAAAAAACCAGAAGTAAAAGAGTGAAAAACTAAACAAATACGGTATGTTTTTATTTTTCACTTATGGCTCTAACGGTGTATAGTAACAAAAAGGATAATATGTATGCGTATTAAAAAATTAAATTACCTCCTTATAGTCATGGCTGCTGTTTTCGGCGCGGCGACTCCTGTCCTCGCCCAAACAAATAATAATCAGACAGCAAACAGAGAATCTAATTTAGAGTTTAAGATCACACCACGGCAAATCCAGCACTATAAACAATCGATGCAGGGCTATGAAAAAGCATATGATAATATGCTGGCAGATATTAATAGAGGCAAGGTTGATGCAGCGCGCATAAGATCAATCAGGAACTATTACCCTAAAACAAGGGACTACACGCCTTTTTCAGAAAAGGTAATTAATAGAATGACAGCCTTTGCTTATATTGCTGACACAAATACGAACCAGATCGAATCCAATAACGCACTTGTTGAATATAAAGAGATGCTCGATAAACACATCATAAACTTTGATGTGTTAACATTTGCCCTAACACTTGCTCGCGCCGATGTGCGTTACGGTGATGCACTTCTTCTAAATGAAATACGACAGGGTCTAATCAAAGACCTGAATAGAGATATTAATATCGGTAAAACACCTAAAAACGCATACACTATTGCAACATATGGCGAAGAAACATTTATTTTGGAGCAATATGGCGGAGTCGTTAAAGACAGTGAATTGTTCAAAGTAGGGCGCGCATTTTTCAATGTTCACGAGGTTGAGCTTCCGGATGGCGAGCTAATTCAAATATTCATGGATGTAACTGATCCAATCATAAACATTAGGCTTCAGCAAATTTTACGTGAAAATCAAGCCAGAACAATTATCCCTGGTCAGTGAATTTCCAATAAATACGTAATAAATATAAAGAAAATTCATTTTCCCTCTTAAAGTCTACGCATAAGTTTGCTATTCGTTATCCTCCACACATTGAGGAGAAGACTTTGCAAAAAACTGCATTACACGCTGCGCACCGTGCGCTTGACGCAAAAATGGGTGAGTTCGCGGGATATGACATGCCCCTATACTATAATTTAGGCGTCAAAAAAGAGCATGAATGGGTGCGTGAAAAGGCTGGTCTATTCGATGTATCGCACATGGGTCAAATCAGCATCAAGGGCAAGGGCGCACAAGATTTTCTACAAACCATAACACCGTCTTCATTTGATAAGCTTGGGGTTAACCGCACGAAATACACTGTTCTTACGAATGAGCAGGGCGGCATCATTGATGATCTGATGATTGTTAAAACAGGTGAAGACGAATTCCATTCTGTAATCAATGCAGGCTGTAAAGATAAAGACATCGCCTGGATCAAAAGTAAAATCCCTGAAAATCTTGAATTCACCTATTACGACGACTGGGCGCTCATCGCAATTCAGGGGCCAAAGTCCGAGCAAGTCATGAAAGATGCCTTAGGAATTGACCTATCGGAGCTCCGCTACATGAGCCTATGGTACGAAGACTACACCATGTTCATCTCACGTCTCGGCTACACAGGCGAAGATGGCTTTGAAATCAGCATCAAAAACGAAGACGCAGAAGCGCTCTGGAATAAACTTGTCGCACATGATGATGTTGCACCAATCGGCTTGGCGGCGCGTGACTCATTACGTCTAGAAATGGGCTACTGCCTCTATGGTCATGATATTGATGCCACAACAACGCCGCTCGAAGCCGATCTGGGCTGGGTCATGGGCAAAAACAACAGCAGCTATATCGGTGCGCAAAACGTAAACACCCCAAAAAAGAAGCGCGTCGGCGTAAAACTGACAGGCAAGGGTGTTGCACGCGAAGGGGCTGAATTACGCAACGAAAAAGACGAAGTAATCGGTACGCTCACAAGCGGTGGCTTCTCACCAACATTAGACTGCTCAATCGGGCAGGGCTATGTCCCAATTGAACTCGCAGGGGCAGGAACTAAAATACTCGTCAACGTCCGCGGCCGAAATATAGAGGCAGAAATCGCAAACATGCCCTTTGTCACGGCAAAAACCAAAAGCCCTAAGAAAAAAGCAGCATAATTTTAAGGAGAACATAAAATGGCAGAATTAAAATACACAAAAGATCATGAATGCATATACGTTGAAGGCGATATAGCCTCCATCGGAATATCACAACACGCCCGCGACGCCCTTGGCGACCTCGTATTCGTTGAACTTCCTGATGTGGGGAAAACAGTGTCAAAAGGCGGTGATGTTGCCGTCGTTGAATCTGTAAAAACAGCAGCAGAAGTTTACTCTCCTGTCGATGGAGAAGTTGTTGAAATCAACGAGCCAATGGTTGATGATTTGGAACTCATCGCAAAGCCAGTCAATGATAATGGCTGGATCGTCAAAGTAAAAGTCGCAGACGCCTCCGCCCTTGGTGAATTAATGGACGAAGCCGCATACGCAGAATATTTGAAAGAGGTCGACTAAGTGAGATACTTACCCCAAACCCAAAATACGCGTAAAGATATGCTCAAAGCCGTAGGTGCAACCAGCGTGGATGCGCTCTTCCGTGATGTACCCGAACAGGCCTTTGTGAAAGGCAAAGTCGATCTGCCTGACCACCAAGGTGAGCTTCAAGTCGAGCGCGCCCTTGGCGCAATGGCAGCCAAAAATACCGCTGCCCCTGACGTGCCTTTCTTTTTAGGGGCGGGGGTTTATTATCACCACGTGCCCGCCAGCGTTGATTACATCATTCAGCGCAGCGAATATCTCACCGCCTACACCCCATACCAACCAGAAATCGCACAAGGCACACTTCAGGTGGTCTTTGAGTTTCAAACCTTCATCGCGAAGCTGACAGGGCAGGAAATCGCAAACGCTTCTCTCTATGATGGTTCAACCGCCGCAACCGAAGCCGCGCTCATGGCGATGCGCATCACAAAACGAAACAAGGTCGCAATTGGCACAGCGCTGCACCCGGAATATCGTTCTGTATTAGAGGCTTACATGAAAAATCTAAGTGATCGATCAGTCGTTGATGGTGATCCGGACGAAGAGACAGCATGTGTGATTGTACAGTCTCCTGATTTCTTCGGAAATCCGCATAAATACCAAGAATGGCGAAAAAAATGCGATGCGGTCGGTGCGCTTTTGATTGTTGTCGTCAACGAAATTGTATCCCTAGGGTCCTTACCCGCCCCCGTAGAAGCCGACATTGTTTGTGGCGAGGCGCAAAGCATTGGGCTCCCCATGGCCTATGGCGGCCCGCATTTAGGGTTTTTCGCATGTAAAGAAAAATTTCTGCGCCAAATGCCAGGTCGTCTTTGCGGCATGACAGAAGACGCAGACGGCAAGCGCGGTTTTGTCCTCACACTCTCAACCCGCGAACAGCATATTCGACGCGATAAGGCCACATCAAATATCTGTACAAACCAGGGCCTCTGCGCATTGGCTTTTACGGTGCATATGGGCTTACTAGGCGAGGAGGGATTTAAAACCCTCGCGCAACTCAACCACGAAGCCGCCTGCGAGCTTGCGGACGATCTGGACGCAATTGACGGCGTAAGCGTTGTAAACGATAATTTCTTCAATGAATTCGTCATCGACCTACCCAAACCAGCCAATGACGTCGTTGAAAACCTAGCGAAAAAAGGAATTATCGCTGGATTAGCGCTAGAGGGCAATAAACTGCTCGTCGCCGCAACAGAAATGACAACGCCCGAGCACAGAGAAGTGTTCATAAACGATATAAAACAGGAGCTTGTATAAAATGGGACAAGGCGGTGCAATCTTGATGGTGTTTATGCTCTTCTTTGCTATTATCGGCACAGGAGCGGCATATATTTATATGACGACACGTCCAGCAGATCAAAAATCGGTAATTTGTAGAGATGAGGGCCTTGAACTGAGCTTTGTCATTAATGACAAGACAAAATCAATCCTGATGGCAGGCGAAGAAGTAAACCCCGAACATATTAAAATTTTCAACCAAAGCGCTTTTGAAATTAGCTGGAAAAATAAAACAGGCGCAGAAACGCAAATGTTTATGGACCGCATAGCGGGAAAGCTTGAGGTGGATACCAGACAAGATACGATAGATGATTGGAAGAAAACAAAACTAAATTGCCAGCACCAGGCGGCGCGTTTCTAAGCGATTTTTATAAAAGGAAAAAAGAATGGAATCAGGAAATAATGGCTTACATTACGAGGAGTCGCTGCTTTGGGAAAAAGAGCATAGCGACACACCAGGCGTAGATTTGCAAAAACCAAAAGGCATCAAGTCACGTACAGGGCAAGATCAGCGCGCTGAAATTGGCCTGCCAAACCTCAGTGAACCACAAATAGTGCGTCATTTTGTCCGCATGAGCACTTGGAACTATTCCATTGATCATGGCTTCTTTCCGCTCGGCTCATGTACCATGAAGCATAACCCGCGCCTGAATGAAAAGCTCGCACGCCTTCCTGGCTTCGCACACATCCATCCTATGCAACCTGAAAGCACAGTGCAGGGGGCATTAGAGCTAATGCATAACCTCCAACACTGGCTGGCAGAACTCACGGGATTGCCCGGCGTGTGTTTAACGCCATCCGCTGGCGCACACGGTGAGCTTGCTGGTATGATGACAATTCGCCGCGCACACGAGCAAAAAGGCCAAACGCAACGCAAAATCGTTTTAACACCAGACTCCGCGCATGGCACAAACCCTGCAACCGCAGTCATGTGCGGATTCGAGGTGCGCTCCATTTCCACAAAAGAAACAGGCTGTCTCACAGTTGAGGCCTTCAAAGAGGCGCTCTATAAAACCGACCCAGAAGGCAAAGACATCGCAGGCATGATGGTCACCAACCCCAATACGTGCGGCTTGTTTGAGCGTGACATCCTGGAAATCTCTGATCTGCTTCATGATGCGGGCGGTTATTTCTATTGCGACGGCGCAAACTTTAACGCGCTGGTCGGCAAAGTCCGCCCCGGAGATTTCGGTGTGGATGTGATGCACATCAACCTCCACAAAACATTTTCCACACCGCATGGCGGCGGCGGCCCGGGATCTGGCCCAATCTGCTGTACAAAAGAACTCGCAAACTTTATGCCCGTTCCAACGGTCGTCAAAAATAACGGAACCTACAAACTGGAACGCGAAGACGAGCGCCCCGAAACACTCGGCACACTAAAGGCCTTCCAGGGGCAATTCGGAATGCATGTCCGCGCCCTGTCTTACATGATGTCACACGGCGCAGACGGCCTTAAACAAGTCTCGGAAGATGCTGTTTTAAATGCAAACTATATCCTTAGCCAGCTCTCAGATGATTATCATGCACCCTATCCAGGGCCATGTATGCATGAATGCCTGATCACCGACAAAAGACAAAAGGAAAAAGACGTCTCTACGCTCGACATCGCGAAAGCGCTGATCGAATACGGATATCATCCGATGACCGTGTACTTCCCCTTGGTCTTGCCAGGCACAATGTTAATCGAACCAACAGAAACCGAAAGCAAAGATGCGATCGATCGTTTCATTGAAACAATGAAGAAAATTGCAGCAGACGTCGAAGCAGGAAAAGCGGAGGAGTTTCATAACCTTCCTCAGTCTACACCGCGTAAACGCCTTGACGAAGTCAAGGCCGCTCGTAACCCGATGCTGAAATATAAAGCCGCCGCTTAAGAAGAAAATGAAAATTCTTCTGGCTATTTACAGATGTTTAGTATACTTAAAAGTGCATCTCCCAAAATAAGCGATAGCAAATGTGACCTCGGTCACGCCGCGAACCTTGGGAGACAGAAAAATTTTGGAGAAGAAGATAATGGCAAAGACAAATCCTGTTCAATTCGTAAAGCAAGTGAAAAGCGAAGCGAAAAAAGTAACATGGCCGTCCCGTCAGGAAACAATGGTGAGCATGCTAGCGGTGTTTATTATGGTTTTCATTTCCTCATTATTTTTATATTTCGCAGATCAAATCATTGCATGGGCAATACGTTTGATCATGGGTTTTGGCGCTTAAGGTAAGGAATAATTAAAATGGCTAAAAGATGGTATGTACTGCACGTTTACTCTGGTTTTGAAAACAAAGTCGCAGAATCGATCAAAGAAAAAGCAGAGAAGCTTGGCTTGAGTGATTACGTCGAAGATATTCTTGTTCCAATGGAAGAGGTTGTCGAAATTAAGCGCGGTCAGCGCGTCAATGCAGAGCGCAAATTCTTCCCCGGCTATGTCCTTGCAAAGCTTGAGATGAATGACAACGTATGGCACTTAATCAAAGATACACCAAAGGTCAGCGGTTTCTTGGGAACAGGGGGAAACAAACCCATCCCAATCAGTGAATCAGAAGCCCAAAGAATCATCGCACAAGTTCAAGACGGTGTGGATCGCCCGCGTCCGTCTGTTGTGTACGACATCGGCGAAGAAGTCAAAGTCACAGACGGTCCATTTGCGTCCTTCAACGGTATTGTCGAAGAAAT
Source organism: uncultured Micavibrio sp. (assembly GCA_964352375.1). Lineage (GTDB taxonomy): Bacteria > Pseudomonadota > Alphaproteobacteria > Micavibrionales > Micavibrionaceae > UBA1672. The sequence continues at coordinate 113,043 of CAYGSA010000001.1, read as the reverse complement.
TGACGAAGAAAACGCAAAGCTTAAAGTGTCCGTTTCCATCTTCGGCCGCGCCACTCCAGTTGAACTGGAATATGTGCAGGTTGAAAAAGCCTAGAGAAAACATGAATTCATGCTAATATAATGCATGAGTGACCAGGCAATCGACAATAAATTGTGGTTTAAAATTCTGATAGGAATGTTTCTGGGCGTTCTTATCGGTATCATCCTTTCCCCGCATGGGCTGGAGATTGTAAACGAAAAAACCGCACTTGCGATTGCACCATGGATAAAATTACCTGGAACACTCTTCCTCGGCCTCATCCAAATGGTTGTCATCCCACTCGTGATCTGCTCCATCGTGCTCGGGATCACCCAAAGCGGTGAGCTGGAATTCGTCAAAAAAATCGGTTGGCGGATTATACTGTATTTCGTTTGCACGACCGTCATCGCAATATCCATCGGCATGGCACTGGTTCACACAATAAAGCCTGGGCAATATATAGACCCCGCGTTGATTCAAAGCTTCCAAACTGAAACCCTTCAAAGCAATAGCATAGAACAAAAAACATTCGAGGATTTAACAATCCCGGATCGCATCGTGAACTTAATCCCGATCAATATCGCAGGAGACATCGTCAAAAAGAACCTGCTACAAATCGTTATCGCGTCTATGGTTTTCGGAGCAGCCTTACTCACCCTCGGCATACAAGCAGCAAAACCAATAACTGATCTTTGCGAAGCAGGGCAGGCCGTTTGCATGCGCATTATCGGCTGGGCCATGGTAATCGCACCTGTCGCTGTTTTCGGTTTAATGTGTGATATTACCTTAAAGTTAGGCCTTAGCGCGCTGATAACAATGGGAGTTTACATTGCCACTGTCATCATAGGGCTGCTCTGCATGATTGGTATCTATATTTTTATCGCCGCCAGCATCACACGTAAATCTCCGTTCTGGTTCTTGAACGCGATAAAAGAAACGCAGCTTCTCGCCTTCTCAACCTCGTCTTCTGCCGCCACCATGCCTTTCACCCTCAAATGCGCAGAAGAGAAGTTAGGCGTATCATCAAAAATCACCCGTTTCATAATCCCGCTCGGCGCGACCATAAATATGGACGGAACCGCTATGTATCAAGCCATCGCCGCCGTATTTCTCGTTCAAGTCTTCGGCGAAGTCTCTGGCGTTGAGCTTTCAACAGCCGATCTGGTAATATTAATGGTAACAACAGTCGGCGCATCCATAGGCACACCGGCCACACCGGGGGTCGGCATCATCGTCTTGGCAACAATTCTAAGCGGAATTGGCATAAACCCCGCCGCAATCGGTTTTATTTTGGGCGTAGACCGTATTCTCGATATGTGCCGCACTACCGTAAATGTCACAGGCGACCTGACCGCAACACTTGTCATGCAAAAACTGTTGAAATAATCGACCTGCCACGTCATAGTGTCGACATGAATGACATCACACCAGAAGAAACAACAACCGAGCATCACATTAAAGCCGCAGGACCGATTGCCCGTCTGCGCAGATATCTGCTGACAGGAATTCTTGTCACCGCGCCTATTACAATCACGATTTATCTCACATACATCTTCCTGAGCTTTGTTGACAGTAAGGTCGTGCACCTCCTGCCCAAAGAATGGTACGAGGCGCTTTACGGGCAAACTGTAATCCCCGGCCTTGGCTTAATCATCGTCATCGCCGTGTTCATTGCTATTGGCTGGCTTGCAACTAATTTCCTAGGGCGCTTGTTCATCCGCATTTCGGAATATATCGTCGATCAAATACCGGTTGCACGCACACTCTACAGCGCGATTAAACAAATTTTCGAAACAATCATGGCCAGTCAATCGAACGCTTTCAGAGAGGTAGTGATGATGGAATATCCACGTAAAGGTGTTTGGTCTATTGGCTTTGTAACGGGAACCAGCAAAGGCGAAGTGCAGGAAACAACAGAAGAGGAAACAATCAATGTTTTTGTCCCAACAACTCCAAACCCCACTTCAGGATATTTACTTTTTGTGCCAAAAAAAGAATTGAAATATTTGAAGATGACTGTAGAAGAGGGCGTAAAGCTTGTTGTCTCGGCGGGTATAATTACGCCTGAATATACCGCTGAGCAAAAAAGGCTTAAGCAAAACGCAAAATAAATTATGTTCGAACTTATCAAATCTATTCAGGAACGTGATCCTGCAAAACCCTCATTCCTTGAGGTGTTTTTCGCCTATAACGGCTATCACGCCGTATCCTTTCACCGCATGAATAATTGGCTTTGGAATTTAGGGCTAAGAACACTTGCACGGTTTTTCGCAAATATATCACGCATACTGACAGGCATCGAAATCCATCCCGAAGCCACAATCGGCAAAGGGTTCTTCATTGATCACGGCACAGGCGTGGTCATCGGCCAAACTGCTGTTATCGAAGATGACGTGACCATCTATCACGGCGTAACGCTCGGCGGTGTCGGTAAGCAAGGCGAGGTCGACGGCAAACGCCACCCGACATTAAAAGAAGGCGCAATCATCGGCTCGGGCGCGCAAGTGTTGGGCGATATCACAATCGGCGTTCATTCAAAGGTCGGCTCTAATTCCGTGGTGACAAATGACATCCCTGACGGTGCAACCGCTATCGGGATTCCAGCTCGCGTCATCGGCGGCGACGACAAAGCCCGCGCCTACGGCATGCCATCCCGCGCCGAAATGCAGGATGTCACCTTCACAATTGATTGCATCATTCGTGAAATGGGTAAGATCAAACGCGAACTGAAACTAGATAACAGCGAAGAATGCGAAGAGCTTGCTGTAAAAAATGATCTTAAAGCTGTTGAGTAAAAGCCCAATATACAAAAAGTGGTCCATAAATCGCAGCATAAGGAAAAAGTAGGCTAGAGAAAATAATCATGGCTTTCTTTAGTTTGTTGTCTATCTTTGTAGGGAACTTAATCATTAAACTGCTTGCGAGACACCCGCTAGTGACAGTAAAAAATGCTAAACTTAAAAAACCAAAAGCAATAATATATCCGGGGCCATCATCGCCATGGTTTAACCCATCTAAAAGATTCTTTAAGGCAACAACGATAAGGATTGCCGCTAATAGAAAATATACTAAAATCCAACGATAATGATTAAAGAAAAGTGGAATGATAAAGATAGCAATGAGCATTAAAATTGGAATAAGTTCCATTTCAACCCCCCCGAAAATACTGAATCGCCTGATCGCGTTCAAACAAATAGAGCAGCGTCCTGAGCGCCTGACCACGCTCGCCCTCAAGCTTAGGGTCTTTGCGCAAAATCAGTTTCGCATCATCCCGCGCCGCGGCGAGTAAATCGGCATGCACAGAGAGATCAGCCAGATTAAATTCCGTCACCCCGCTTTGCTTGGTGCCTAAAATATCGCCCCCTCCGCGAAGTTCTAAATCCTTCTCCGCGATAATAAACCCATCCTCGGTATCGCGCATAATATTTAAACGCTCGGTCGCGGTCTTCCCAAGCGGCGCAGCATAAACCAAGAAACAATAAGATTGCTCCGCCCCGCGCCCAACGCGCCCGCGGAGTTGGTGCAACTGCGACAGGCCAAACCGCTCCGCATGCTCAATAACCATGATCGTGGCTTCGGGTACGTTCACGCCAACCTCAATCACCGTCGTCGCAACCAGTAAATCCAAATCCCCCGCCGCAAAGCGTGCCATAACCTCGTCTTTTTCCGCAGGCTTCATCCGCCCATGCACAAGCCCAATGCGTTCACCAAATACCTGCTGCAGGATGTCATAGCGCTCCTCCGCCGCAGCCAAATCAATCAGCTCCGATTCCTCCACCAACGGGCACACCCAATAAACCCGAGTTCCCTCGGCAATCTTGCGCTTCAGCCCCGCAACCACTTGCTCCAGCTTATCCTGCGAAAACAGCAGCGTTTCAATCGGTTTACGCCCCGGCGGCTTTTCATCCAGCTTAGACACTTCCATATCCCCATACGCCGTCAGCGCCAGCGTGCGCGGAATAGGGGTTGCCGTCATCACCAGAATATCCGTGCCCTTGCTCTTCTTCGACAGGGCAAGGCGCTGATGCACACCAAAACGGTGCTGCTCGTCTATCACAGCCAGCCCTAAATCCTGATACTCCACTGTATCTTGAAAAATCGCATGCGTCCCAATCACCACCTGCGCCGTGCCATCTTTGATCTGCTTCAAAATCAGATCCCGCGCCTTACCTTTATCGCGCCCCGTCAAGGTCACATATCGAACACCTGCGGCTTCCAACCAAGGCTTAAAGCTCGCCATATGCTGGCGCGCCAGAATTTCCGTCGGCGCCATAATTGCGGCTTGCGCGCCCGATTCGACGGCGTTCATCATCGCCATCGCGGCCACAATCGTCTTCCCGCTGCCCACATCGCCCTGCACAAGGCGCAGCATTCGCCCAGCTTGCCCCATATCATGGTCAATTTCGTACAGGCTGCGTTTCTGGGCTCCTGTCAGATTAAAGGGCAAAACATGTTCAATCTTTTCACGTAAAACAGCAGATTGCTCAAATGCGCGCCCGCTGATCTTACGCTGCTGCTCTCGTACCATGGCCAGCGTCAGTTGGTTCGCCAGCAATTCATCATACGCAAGGCGCATCCGCGTTTTATGTGTCGGTTCTAAATCCTGCGCGCTTTCAGGCTCATGTAAAGACGCAAGGCACATGTGCCAATCACTCCATCCCTCGCGTTTTTGATGCGCCGCATCCAACCATTCAGGCAATTCAGGAATGGAAGGCACCGCCGCCCTCATCGCCTTGCCCAGAACCTTATTCGTCACACCCGCAGTCAGAGGATAAATCGGCTCCAGCGTTTCCAGGCTCTCACGCTGCCCAAGCGTCACAACATCAGGATGCATCATTTGTGGCTGGCCTTGGAAATACTCAATCTTCCCGCTAATCACGCGCTCTTCACCAATTGGCAGAAGTTTTTCAATCCAGACCTTCTTGGCATGAAAAAACACCAAATCCATCATCGCACTGCCATCCGTCACCTTCACGCGATAGGGCAGAGATTTGCGCGCATTGGGAACATGTTTTTCAATGCGGATTTTCGTCGTCATCACCCGCCCGTCAGGCGCTTCTGAGAGCGGACAAGTAAAACGACGATCAATAAAATCTACGGGCGCATGAAACAGCAAATCAAGAACCTTAGAGCCGCCAAGCAGCTTCTCCATCAGCTTCCCATTGCGCGGCCCAATCCCCGGCAAGGTCGTAATGCCGCGAAACAAAGGATCAAGTATAAAGGGTCGTTGACTCATAATATAAATACAATACTGTCATCCTGAACGAAGTGAAGGATCTTTTTTCATGTTCAGCATAAGATTCTTTGCGTGCGCTCAGAATAACATAAGGGAAACCCCATGGAACCCGCAGGTAAACCAGACGAATTAATAGAGAATAAACGCAGACGTCTTATTTTCCGCTCCGATCATCGCGGCACAAAGGAAATGGACATCATCCTCGGACGCTTCGCCCGCGAACATGTGCCAACATTCACAGAAGAGGAGCTTTGCGAGTATGATGAGCTTCTGCGGAATAATGACCCTGATCTGTACAATTGGATAACAGGCAAGGAAACCCCACCCGAAAAGGTGGCGCAGATGTCTGCGTTTCAGAGGTTAAAAAGCTAAAATGATCCCCCCTACTATTTTCATGGCACCTAACAACGAAGGTTTTTTAACTGTTGCTGACGTTTTGAGAAATACTGGTAGTATTAGATATGGTCGAAGAAAAATTGATATACTCCAAACAAAAGGCGATGTTTTTTACATAGAAAACAAAGATTTTTTATTTTATCTTCGAGAGTACGAAGGAAATCTTGAACTAAGAAGAAACAATTTTTCAGTAACCTTAAGTTGAGGGAAGAAGAAAGCTTCTAGAAAAACATAAGATTAGCAGTATCAGCGAGGATATTTTTTTTATCTTGGCCCAATGGACACCAAACTCTTTGCAGCTAATTTGTGGAGCAGAGTTTGCAGAACAGAAAACAAATTATACATCAGCGCCAATTGATCTCATTAGATATGCAAGAAAACAAAGCCTGATCGAAGTAGAAACTTTTCGTACTGAGGACGACTTCAGGAATAAAGTTCATCAAATTCTATCAAGTATTCAAGAGAAGATAAATGAAACTGGCGGCTTTACTAGTTTTTGGGATATTGAATATGAGGGCAAAAAAATCAAAAGAAGGGCGCCAAAAAAAGAAA
>CAYGSA010000001.1:15070-106830 GCA_964352375.1 uncultured Micavibrio sp. | reverse complement strand
CCCCGGAATACATAGTTTACTTCATGACCAGATGTTACTAGCGGGAATAGAAATCATACCAGAGCATCAAACTGGTGTTGGTAAAATGGACTTTATGTTCATGGCTAACACTGAAGAAATAGGAATGGCTAAAATATGTGTGGAATTTAAGTTAGCTCATTCAAAAGATGTTTATAACGGTTATTGGTATCAGTTGCCTGAATACATGGATATATCAAAAGCTAAGTATGGAGCTTATTGCATATTGGATTTTAGAGGTGAATGGTTCGATAAGCCCAAACTAAGTGAAGAAGAATGCTTAGAAATCAAGTTAATTAAATTCCCTGACGATGTAAGGAAAGATATTTTCTACCATGGTCGAATTCGCATATTCCAAATTAGTGTGTCCAAAAAAACACCTGCGAGTAAGATAAAAGCTTAACTAAACTTTCTTAAACACCGCATGATACGTATAGCCCTTATAGAGATTCTGAACCTCTAACGACCCTTTTTTCTCTACTTCAAGGCGATGAAAATAAGCCAAAATCTCTGGCTTGTAGTAAACATGAAACATCTTGAGCCACCAGAAAATAAACGTGCTCACAGGAGCAGGGAGGTTCTTCTGACCGCCAAAATCAACAATATGAATTTCTCCACCCTCAGGCAAAAGTTCAAGTGCATGATCAATCGATTCCTGCCATGGTGGTATAATTGAAAGGGAATAAGAAAACACGATCTTATCAATTGGCTGATTCAATCCAAAATGCGTTTTCGGGTCAAAGCTTTGTGAAAAAGCTTGACGTAATGTGATGTTAGAACGCCCTTCAATATTCTTCTGCGCGGTCTTGAGCATCTCATCTGACGCATCCAGACCAAAAAGCTCTGCATCGGGATAAGCTTTTGAAATCTTGACAAGATTCCGCGCCGTACCACATCCCACCTCAACAATAACCTGACCCGTTTGTGCATCGAGGTTTTGGATAAGATGGTCACGTCCAAGTAAATAATATTTACGTGTCAGATCATAAATATGGCGCGTCCAGCGGTACATTTTATCCATGTTGGACTTCATCTCAGTTTCGCTTGGAGTATGAGCCATATCGCGTGGAGCCATGTGTTATTTCTTTAACGTATAGGTATGAAAGCCACCATAGATTGATGAGCGATCTTGTTCGTTGCGTGGTGCAGCCAATGACGCATCATAATCCCACGGATCGAGGTTTTCAGGACTTAAAGCCTCCTCAAGCGGGCTATCATCACCTGCAGTGCGGAATATGACACGTGCACCAGGCTTGGCGGCTGCACGAACCGCTGCCCAAAGTTCGTTAAGTTGCTCCGCGTTCATCCAATCTTGCGCATCAAGGAATACAAAGCAATCCATGCTCTCTGGCCCACGGGCATCAAGATAATCTGTAATTGTACCGTGAATAACTTGTGCTTTATCAATATTAGCCTTCAGCGTTTCGTAATTCTCTTCTTTAAGATAGCGCGGCACTGCCTGTTTCTTCTCACGGTCATAACCACGGTTAAACGCCTGCCATGCAAAATAGTTATCTTCAATAGGGAACTGACATGCCATGCGTTCAAGGCGAGCCTTCAATAATGACGCCATATCACCTTTCGCAGACTCGTTAAGTTCATCAAACTGCGCAGGAGGAATACCAAGCCCATAAAGCGATTCGGGCTTATTACACATGGCCTTAACAAATTTTTTCTCAAACAATGGGGCAAGGGTGCGATCAAAAATAATTTTCTGCTCCTCCATTGTGCGCGCCTTTAGAATGTCACGCGGGTCTTTGCCGTATATTTTCGATACGCGGTGTACAACGCCAATAAATTTTCCGAGCAAACCAAAACGATAAATGTTCTTCTTGAACATATTAATCCGCCGCCCATGCGGAACTACCTTCTTCTCCCAAAATTTACGGGTGAAGTTATCCAGGTGCGGGGCAATATAGTGATCGTAATTTTCAATATTTTTCGGATCATCTGCACATCCAAAAAACAAAAAGAAGCTCTCATAATCAGGAAGGTACTTGAGCGCAGCAATTTTTAAACGCCCTAGTGCAACATGCGCAGGGTTCAAATCAACCGCAGTCACAGAATTCGGGTTCTCAGTCAGATAATTCATCATATTACACCCACCAGAACAGATAGTCATGATGTCAGACTTTTTCGTGATCTTCATCGCAGGAATATCAACCTCAGGATCTTCCCAGATTTGCGGATAAACAAAGCCGCTAAAGGCCATTGTAAACATGCGTTCCTGAAGCCCTCGCTTAGACGTGGCCTTGTTATCGTGAACTGCGCCTTTTAGCAAGCTCTTATCTGCAAATGTCTCAGACTCTTGTTTCAACTGTGCACCTGAATTCATCTAATCTTCCGTCCCTCTTGAAATAGAGTGAAATCTATATATAAAAAGCCCATACCACGCAAATGGAATCTAAATGAACGATAAGGGCTGACTGTGAATAATCTAGCGCATGAACCGAACCAAACACAAGCGCAAAACATCCTTTACGGCGCGCCAGAGGGAGAGGATGCACGTATACTGGCTGAAAAGGCACGTGCTTGCATGGCGCAGGATGGTGTCGTGGTGCATATTGCTCTTGATGATACACGTGTGGATACATTGCAAGGGCTGCTTGAATTTTTCGCGCCTGATGTAAAGGTTTTGACGCTGCCCGCTTGGGATTGCTTACCATATGACCGTATTTCTCCGCATGGTGATCTCGTGGCAGAGCGTGTAGCATGTCTAACCCAGTTGATGGCGTGGGAAAATGAAAAAAAGCGCTACCCTCGAGTTTTGCTGACAAGCGTGAACGCAGCGCTTCAACGGGTTATGCCACGCTCTATTTTACGCGAATCTTCACTGTCCGCCAAGGTGGGGGGCGCACTTGATCTCGATCATCTTACGTTATATCTCATGCAAAATGGCTATATTCGAAATGACACAGTACGTGAGCCAGGTGATTTTGCAATCCGCGGCGGAATTATTGATCTCTATTCATCAGGCTACCATCACCCCTTACGTATTGATCTATTCGGCGATGAAATCGAAAGCATCAAACCGTTCGATCCGATATCACAGCGCACAGAAGGCGCACTTAAGGAAATATCCTTAAAGCCAATCACAGAATTCTTTCTTGATGAACCATCCATTGCACGCTTTCGCGGCGCATACCGTGACGCATTTGGTGTGGATCAACGCGATGACCCGTTATACGAAGCTGTATCATCTGGCCGTCGCTATAACGGCATGGAGCACTGGCTACCACTTTTCTATGAGAAGATGGAAACCATATTCGACTATGCACCCGATACACAAGTCACGCTGGACGCTCACGCCCAAGACGCCTACCGCGAGCGCATGGAACAGGTCGAAGATTTTTACCAAACCCGCAAAAGTCTGCAAGACAAGGGCAATTATAACCCTCTGCCACCCGAAAAACTCTACATCCTGCCGCAGCAATGGACAGATATTACAACAGCTCGTCATTGCACGGCCCCGTTCGTGCAATCCATGGATCACACGCACCGGGCGTGTGATGACGTTTCTGGCAAAGCCCCGCTCACTCTATCCCCCTTCAAAGCGCCCGAAGAAAACATGCCCGATCGCGGCGCGCGTAAGGGCAGGGACTTCGCCGATATCCGTGCGCTCCCTGATGGCGATGTTTTCGCCGAGCTCAAGCGTCACATAGTCAATCAAAATACGTGCATGATTGCGGCTTACAGTGAAGGGTCTAGAGCGCGCCTAAAAAGCCTCATGGATAATGCCGGGATCGATGAATCGCTCTATGACCTTAAAGTTTTACCGTTAGATCATGGATTCGCCGCCCCTGACCTGACTGTTGTAACAGAACAGGATATCCTCGGAGATCGCCTCGCCCGCAAAGCCAGAAAAACACGCAAAGCCGATAATTTCCTAACAGAAGTTTCGGCGCTCGCAGAAGGAGATCTGGTAGTTCATGTTGATCACGGAATAGGGCGGTTCTTAGAGCTTGAAACCATCAATGCCGCAGGCGTAGTCAATGATTGCCTGAAAATCGAATATTCTGGTGGAGATCGCCTCTACGTCCCCGTCATGAATCTCGAAACTCTCTCAAGGTTCGGCGCGGACGAGGGCACAACACAGCTCGATAAGTTGGGCGGCGCAGGCTGGCAGGCGCGAAAAGCAAAAGCCAAGAAAAACCTCATGGAGATCGCCGATAAACTTCTTGGCATCGCTGCGGCGCGCCAGCTCAAAAAATCCGACTCATTGCAAATCAGCCCAGAACTCTATAACGAATTCACTGCGCGCTTTCCCTACAACGAAACAGAAGACCAAGAGCGCAGCATTAACGCTGTGCTTGAGAACATGGCAGGCACATATCCCATGGATCACTTGGTCTGTGGTGATGTTGGGTTTGGCAAAACAGAAGTTGCCCTACGCGCAGCATATGTCGCAGCAATGTCAGGCGTGCAGGTTGCCGTCGTTGTCCCTACAACACTTCTATCACGTCAGCATTATAACAACTTTATTAAACGGTTCGAAGGGACAGGCATTCGCATCGCGCAACTTTCACGCATGGTAACAGCAAAAGAAAGTAAACAAGCAAAGGAAGGGATGGCTGATGGTTCCGTTCAAATCGTGATCGGAACGCACGCACTGTTTGCCAAGTCCATAAAATTCGAAAACCTGGGCTTATTGATTGTCGATGAAGAACAAAAGTTTGGCGTAAAACAAAAAGAAAAGCTCAAAGAACTCAAAAGCACCATCCATGTCTTGACGCTCACGGCTACACCAATCCCGCGAACATTGCAAATGTCGCTAACGGGCGTGAAGGAAATGAGCTTGATAACAACACCGCCCGTTGATCGCCTCGCGATCCGATCATTTGTTATGCCAATTGACCACATGGTCATTCGCGACGCATTACTTCGCGAACATTACCGTGGCGGGCAAAGCTTCTATGTCGTTCCGCGTTTAAAAGACCTGCCACAAATTCAGGATATGCTCAAGGAAATCGTGCCAGAACTAAAAATCATCGAAGCGCACGGGCAACTCAGTGCAACTGACCTCGAAGATCGCATGACAGAGTTTTATGACGGGCAATATGATGTCTTACTCGCCACCAATATCATCGAAAGCGGTATCGACATCCCGCGCGCCAACACAATGATTATCCACCGCGCCGACATGTTCGGCCTTGCGCAGCTTTACCAGATTCGTGGACGCATCGGCAGGTCAAAAGTCCGCGCTTACGCATACCTGACCTATCAACCAAACGCAATTTTGAACCCGAATGCGCAAAAACGTCTTGAGGTCATGGAAACACTCGACACACTCGGCTCAGGCTTCCAGCTCGCCAGTCATGACATGGATATTCGCGGGGCAGGGAACCTCCTTGGTGACGCACAATCAGGTCACATCCGCGAAATCGGCGTAGAGCTTTACCAGCAAATGCTAGAAGAAGCCGTCGCCGCCGCAAAAGCAGGTGTCACAGATATGGATGACGTACAAGAAGACTGGTCACCCCAAATCAATATCGGTGCATCCATGCTCATCCCCGAAAGCTACGTCGAAGACCTCGCCGTGCGCATGAGCCTCTATCGCAGGCTCAATGACCTCGATGAACGAGACGAAATTGACGGATTCGCCGCCGAAATGATTGACCGCTTCGGCAAGCTCCCGGACGAAGTCGAAAACCTCCTCGAAATTCTGGAGATCAAACAACGCTGCAAGCGCGCAGGCGTATCAAACATCGACGCAGGGCCAAAAGGCGGCCTCATTGCCTTCAAAGATAACAGACCGCCAAACGTCGAAGCGCTCATGGGGTGGATCGGCAAAAAAGCAGGATCAGTGAAAATCAGGCCGGATCAACGACTCTCCGTCGTGCGCGATTGGTCAAAAACGGCGCACCGTATAAAAGGCGTGCAAACGTTGATTAAAGAACTCGCGGAGCTATAGAGCTGCGACACTTAAAGTTCATCCCGCCGCCACAAACGTCATCACACGGTTTATCTGTGTGATCCATGGATTGCATGGACAAGACACGCAATGATGATTAGAGTATGATAAAAGGAATCACGCCCATGACCCAATACGCCGAAAAAAAAATCCGTGAAGCGCTTAAACTAACAGGCGGAAACGAAGCGCAAGCCCGCCGTCAAATCGCTATGCTCGCACAAGATGACCCCGTATTGCTCAAATCACTGACGCAACCACATCTTGAGGGAATTATTGCCTATCAAGTAGAACGCGTCGCATCAGGCCGTGCAGAGCTGGAACAGCGCAACCCCGATGCAGTAGAGACATTAAAAGGTGAAAATTTCGGCATGGACCTCCTCCGCGCCATAGCATCATCCGACGTCACCGTATTCGGTCAAGAAACAGCCGTAAACACAGGCAAGCGTAAAACTGCGTCAAAACAACACATAGATGCAATCCACAAACTCGCCGCGAAAACCCGCGATAAAAAATGAGTGACTTGAAATCTTTAATCAATGACCTGGTTGAAATCCCCGGAGACGTCTCCCCGCGCAGATATTATCGCGGCAAACTGAATGGTGAAAACGTCATTTTGATGCAATATCCAAACGCAAACAAACAAACACACTGCGAACTGAAAAACTTTATAAATATCGCAAAATGGCTTAAGGATCAAAGTGTTAGGGCGCCAGTCATAGTGCAGCATAGCGAGGAAAAGTGCGCAGCAATTATCGAAGATTTAGGCGCAGCGTCCTTCGGCAAGACCATAAGTTCAAACCCGCAGCATCTCTACACCCTTGCAACAGATGTTCTGATCAAACTCAAAAATTCGAAACCGCCAGAGTTGCCAGACTACAAAGATACAGGGATTTACACCAAGCGAAGGCAACTCATTGATTATTACGCATGCTATCAGCAACAAAAAAGGGTCAATCCAGACGAATTCTTGAATATCTTGAATAACATAGAGCAGAGCCTTCCTGTATGTCCGCAAGGTTTCGTGCACGGCGATTATCATCTCGAAAATTTGATCTATACCAAGAAACAGGAGTGCGCCCTCATTGACTTTCAAGATGCTTTTCTTGGCCCGTTGCCCTACGACCTCCTGAATCTTTTAGAAGATGCACGAGTTGACGTCCCTGTAGATATACGAAACGCAATGATCAATAAGTACTGTGCGGATATAAAAGACAAAGAAAACTTCATGAACTGGTATCACGTCTTGTCCGCGCAATTCCATGGACGTGTTCTGGGGCTTTTCATCATGCTCGCCGCAGAGCAGGGTCGTGATCAATATCTTAAGCACATCCCACGCCTGCAAAACTATATGCAGGAAAATCTAAAAAACCCGATACTCAAGCCATTAAAAGACTGGTTCGATAAAGAAGGGGTTGATTTTGAAAAGCCATTAGATTTAGATGGGAACAGAATTCGACAAACATTTGAAAACTTATAGTAAGGAACGACCCTATGTCCCTGATCGCTGACCGGCTGAGCCGCATCAAACCGTCACCTACAATAGCAGTGACGAATAAAGCGAAAGAACTTAAAGCGGCAGGTCGTGATGTGATCGGCCTCGGAGCAGGGGAGCCTGATTTCGATACGCCTGACTTCGTAAAGGAAGCTGCTTACTTAGCCATCAAAAATGGTGACACAAAATACACCGCCGTAGATGGAACGCCTGCCTTGAAAGACGCCATCATCGCAAAGTTCAAGCGCGACAATGATTTAACCTACAGCCGAGATCAAATCACAGTTGGAACAGGTGGTAAACAGGTGCTCTATAACGCGCTGATGGCTTCTGTGAATCCCGGCGACGAAGTCATCATCCCTGCGCCATTTTGGGTGTCATACCCCGATATGGTTCTGCTCGCTGAAGGAACGCCCGTGACCGTTGAATGCAAAGAAGATAAAAATTTCAAGCTCACCGCGCAGCAGCTCGAATCGGCAATCACACCAAAAACCAAATGGCTCATTTTCAATTCACCGTCAAACCCAACGGGCGGTGCATATACGCATGATGAACTCAAAGCGCTCACTGACGTGCTGATGAAACACCCGCATGTCTATATCATGACAGATGACATGTATGAACATCTCGTCTATGACGGGTTCAAATTTGCAACACCGGCTCAAGTCGAGCCAAAACTTTATGACCGCACTTTGACAATCAACGGCGTGTCAAAATCATACGCCATGACAGGCTGGCGTATTGGGTACGCAGGCGGTCCAAAAGACTTGATCAAGGCAATGGCAAAGGTGCAGAGCCAAAGCACATCAAACCCATCATCCATATCACAAGCCGCCGCTGTCGCCGCGCTGAACGGGGATCAGTCATTCCTTAAGGAACGTAACGACGCATTTAAGACCCGCCGCGACATGGTTGTTGAGATGCTAAACGACGCAAAAGGCATTTCATGCCTCAAACCAGAAGGCGCATTCTATGTGTTCCCATCCTGCGAAGGGACAATCGGCAAAACAACACCTCAAGGCAATACAATCGAAAATGACGAAGACTTTGTGACCTATCTACTCGAAAGCGAAGGGGTTGCCTGCGTGCAAGGAACGGCATTTGGACTGTCCCCGTACTTCCGTATTTCCTATGCTACCTCAGAAGATAACCTCCGCGAAGCTTGTAAACGCATCCAAAACGCATGCGCCGCGCTCATTGGTAGCACCAACAATGCCGTTGGCATTGCTTCGTAGGCAAAGCAAAAGCGGCCTGATATCATGAAGGTGCGGCAACACAGATGTCGTCAATGGGCACGTCGTGTGATTTGGCTATATCACGCTCTATAGCGGCTTTGCACATATGAAAAAATGCAAAGTTCTGAGCATTCCGTGATTGTAAAGAAAGGTCATGATTAGCATTTAGTTCCATGAACTCTGCTCCTAATTTCTCCGCTAAATTCTGAATTGACGATTTTTTTGAGACAAAATCTTCGCTTCCCGCAAACATGACAAGTGGAAAATCTATTGCAGCCTGAGGTGCCTCTTTTTGAGATAGTTCTCGCTCCAAGGCTTCACCACTCCAGATAGAAGACATAATTTGACCGTGCGTAGGAGAGCCTTCTTTTGAAAAATGTGCAATATAATTTGCATTCTCTTCCGTACCATTCTTAATAAATGATTTGACTTTATGTACCGCGGGGAGGGCCCAATCTAATGGAGCCTGACCATTTTGAAAATTCCAAAACAAACGTGCATAAGGTGGGTAAACTAAATTCAAAGCTTTACTATCCCGAAATGGGGAACTGAAATGCGCTGCGGAAATAATGCCGCCTGTATAATCATGCCCAATATTATTGGCAAAGGGTTCATCAAACAGACTTCTTACAAATGATCGACCACTAATAGAATTAGCAAAAATATAATGATGTGTATTATCAACAAAATGACCATCAGGGTGTCTGTCGAGTAAAATGCCGCTCAACAATCATGCATATTTGTCAAAATAATCTGTACGACTACCCACTTCTGGCATCAAAAGAAAGTCAACCTCGTATCCTGCGCGCTGATAAGCCTCGATACGTCTGCAATGAAAATTACTCGGATCCGGCTTAAAACCCGCAAAATAGGAAATCTTGGAGTGTGGATTATCTCCTCTAGCACGCGCCCGCAAAACGTCAACATGGTGACCATAAGGCTCATAGTTAACATAGTCCCACCCATCGGGAAGTTCTGCGTCTCTAAGTTCTGATTGTGTGACTATCGTTCTATTTCCGCTGTTATCTAATTTATTATACAGGATAATATCATAAGCGTGAGAAAATATTCAAATTTAAAAAGAAAAAACCGAACCCCAAAGGGCTCGGCTAAGTTGAACAGGGAGGTTTTTGTACCTCTGGGGTACAAGGATCAAAATTCAGACCCTCAAGTAACGTGTGTGGGTTACTATAGATATACCTTACGAGATAAGAGCTATGCGCACAAGGTGATATATTGCATTTTACGTATGCGTTATGCGCATGGCTAGTCAGTCTTAATATTCTTAAAGAGAAAGTCACGAAACACGGAAATGCGCTGTGAATTACGACGCTCTTGCGGATAGACAAAATACATATCAACATTGGGAATATCCAGATCAGGAAAAATCTCTTCAATATTGGGATCGGCATCAATCAGATATCTAGGCAGCACAGAAATTGCAACACCACTCTGAACGGCTTTATGACGGGCATGCATGGAATTAATAAGCAAAACATTGGGGTTGTTAGAGATATCAATACCAAGCTCATGATACGCCCAATTAGGGCGCTGAAATGGTGTGTGGGTATTCTGCGGGTATGCAATCATTGTATGCCCACTCAGCAAATCTTGTGGATTTTTAGGCTTGCCATGGCGTCCAAAATAGTCCTGTGATGCGCAGAGCGAAAAATCAATCGTTGTCATGTGACGTTCAATAAGATCACGATTTTGTGATCGATGCAGGCGAATAGCAACATCGGCTTCCCGCCGCGCAAGATCATAAATCCGATCATCCAAAAGCATGGTAAATTGAATACCTGGATAAATACCCCTGAAATCCGTCATTTGCGGAATAAGCCACGTCGATGCAATAAACGCAACCGTTGTAACCTTGAGCGGGCCAACAGCAAGCATTCTTGAATCAGTCAGTTGTATCTGAACCTGCTGTAAGCGATCAAAAACATCAGACGTCGTCTGAAACAGCATCTCACCCTGTTCAGTTAAAACAAGGCCACGTGCATGACGGTGGAAGAGGGGAATACCAAGCTCTTTTTCAAGGCCACTGACTTGGCGTGAAATCGCTGATTGGCTTAGCCTTAAATTATCACCTGCATGCGTAAAGCTTCCCGCATCAGCGACAGCCTTAAAAATCCTGAGTTTATCCCAATCCATGACAGATCACTCCGCAGCCTGCTCTTGTGCGCTATCATTCTGCGCAGCCAAAAAACGGTCAGCCTCAAGCGCAGCCATGCATCCCATGCCTGCCGCAGTAACAGCTTGTCTGTAAGTATGATCCGATACATCGCCCGCGCCAAAAACCCCCCCGATTGATGTGGCGGTGGAATCAGCAGACGTATTTAAATATCCGCTTTCATCCATATCAAGCTTTCCCTTAAACATCTCTGTTGCAGGGTCATGACCAATCGCAACAAATACCCCGTGAACTGTTGTTTCTGACTCCGCGCCAGTCTTTGTATTCTTGAGCCTCAAGCCAGTAACACCGGCATCATCACCAAGTATTGCCTCGACAGTACTGTCCCAAACCACCTCAACTTTTTCATTATCAAACAAGCGTTGCTGCATAATTTTTTCCGCACGCAAGCTATCACGGCGATGAATAAGCGTGACTTTGCTGCAAAAATTCGTCAGAAAAAGCGCTTCTTCAACGGCGCTATTTCCACCACCAATAACAGCAACCTCTTTGCCTTTGAAAAAGAACCCGTCACATGTGGCACAGGCTGAAACGCCCCGCCCCTGGAACGTCTTCTCACCAGGTAAACCAAGCCAGCGCGCCTTTGCACCCGTCGCAATAATTAATGTGTCACCCGTATAAACATCACCCGAGTCACCTGTCGCACCAAAAGGCCGCTGATCCAGATTAACATCAACGATATAATCACTGACCAGTGTCGTGCCAACATGCTCCGCCTGAAGCTTCATCTGCTCCATCAACCAAGGCCCTTGTATAACATCGGCAAAGCCGGGGTAATTCTCAACTTCCGTTGTAATCATCAACTGCCCACCAGGCTCCATGCCCGTGACCAAGACAGGGTCAAGACCTGCGCGCGCGGCATAAATGGCGGCCGTATATCCTGCGGGGCCTGATCCAATAATTAAGACTTTTGTATGCATGTGCGAATCTCGTTTGCTATCATCTGTGCGTCATTTAAAGGTTCATATGTATAGGGTTCAAGCGATCCTGTAAACCGTCTCAGGATTCCTGCTTTTATCAAATTATCATGAAGCGCGGCAATGCGCTTTGATCCGCCATCAAGGTCAATCATATACACAGGCTTTCCCGTAGTGCAGGCATCGGAAATCATAGACGCGCTATCCGCCGTCACCAAAATGGTATCCGCCCATGCCAACATAGCCATATACGGATTGTCACCTTGACCGTCCCAAAAAAAGTGATGCCCCAACGTATCACGAAGAATGCGCTCATTTTCTGTCCCTGTCCTGCGAGAGCATGTGACCATCAAAGAACCCTCTATATGACTTAGGTCATCCGCAATCCTGCATGTGGTATCCTCGCTCATATCATAAGCCTTGCTTCGCCCTCCAATAAGAACAGCAACCCTGGGATTAGAAAGCGTGCCAAGCTCTGGAAAATGAGCCTTGGCGTCGGCAAGACGTTCTGCTGTAATTCTGTTCGGGCTTGCACGTGTGACAATAACGTTATCACCGCGCAGCGGGTCATGTTCTGGCACCGCGATTAAATCAAAAGAATGCTTCGCCGTGCGTGGATCTTGTATAAAGCAAATAAAGGTCTCTGGACTCCGCTTTGCAATAAAGCGCGTAGCAGAAATAGCTTTCCGCCCAGCCGCAATCACAAGGTCAGGCCAAGGCCCCTCCAGCCGTGGAACAAAACTCCAGCTTTGCTCAAGACCAATATACGGAGAAAGGCTCCTCCATGGCTCATGAAGCGCAACGCGTTTCACATCGAAATCAACGCCAAGCGCCTCTGCAACGCCGATGCATTGATTCTCAGTCCCGGCCAAGCCTTCTGTAACCACCCAACATTTATGGCTAGTCATGCTTGAATGCCTTGTTTTTCAAAAAATACAGCGCCTGCGCCATAACATCAGAGTTAAACATCATAAAGCTGTGCGTTGCGCGTATCACGATATGATCGGTCATACCATCAATCTTCGTGCGCTCCACAGGCACAATGCCATCATGCGCACCATTTAAGACCCATGGGGCGAGGGGATTAATAGAAAGATTCCCCGCAATAACACCAAGCGGATAAGTGATATCACCATCAAGATGTGTATGCCGTGTTGTCAGCTGTTCGCTGGCAGGGCCAAAAATCTCACGAAACAGAGGCGCAAGAATTTTGGTGTCCGTCAACCAATCGGCAAACTCACTGCCAGTATTAGGCGGCCCAAGCATAACAACTTTACCCAGGTTCTTGGGTTTATATTGCGCAATATAATATCGTGTAATCAGCCCGCCCATAGAATGGGTAACAAAATTGAGTTTGACATCCTCACCATAATAGGGAGAGTTTGTAATGCTTTCATGCACAAATTCACTCAACTCTTCAAGTGACTTCTCTCTGGAAGGATAAAGAATATTGAGTACGTTATAACCATTCTTCTCAAAGAATTTTTTAAGTAGGAACATATCTGTCTTGCTGCGCAATATACCATGCAGTAAAACGACCAGCTCTTTCTTTTCTTCACTCATACCAAACTCTTTTCTCTGTTGATGGGCTGTGCAAGATGCAAGGGCAAATAGGCAGAGTATTAGAAACGCCCAGCCTTTATGCTGCAATCTTCTTATCCTTCATCCATGAATCTAGATCTTGCAAAGCACGATCTGTATAAACCTTTTTACGATCTTTCCCTTTTAACTTCTTGCGCCGCCCAGTCTCTGGTTGAATAGGGCGCAATAATTCATCATCAGGCAAAGGAAAAAGACCGAAATTAATATTCATAGGCTGGAACGTCTCAGGCTTGGCACCTCCTGTAACATGATGCAACAAAGCGCCAAGCGCAGTCGTTTGCGGTGGTGTTTCAACAGTAAGACCCAAAATTTCTGCCGCAGCCATACGCCCAGCCATCAGGCCAACAGAAGCACTTTCAACATAGCCCTCACAGCCCGTAATCTGCCCTGCAAAACGAATATGCGGAGCGGTCTTCATGCGTAAATACCCATCCAGCACTTTAGGAGAGTTAATAAACGTATTACGGTGTAGCCCTCCAAGCCTAGCAAACTCGGCATTTTCCAGGCCAGGGATCATTTTGAAAACGCGTATTTGCTCGCCATACTTCATCTTTGTCTGAAAACCAACTATATTATAGAGTGTTCCAAGCGCATTATCCTGCCGTAACTGCACAACCGCGTAGGCCTTCACATCTGGATTATGCGGGTTCGTGAGACCAACGGGTTTCATAGGCCCGAACCGCAAAGTCTCGGGGCCGCGTGAGGCCATAACCTCAATCGGCATGCACCCATCAAAATAGGGTGTATCTTTCTCCCATTGCTTAAACTCACCATATTCTGCATTGATTAATTCATTAATAAACGTTTCGTATTGCTCTTTGCTCATAGGGCAATTGAGGTAATCTTTACCATCCCCAGCGGGCCCAATTTTGTCATAACGTGATTGAAACCATGCTTGCTTCATATCAACACTATCCAGATGCACAATAGGTGCAATTGCATCAAAAAACGCAAGGGAATCTTCCCCAGTCAGCGCACAGATGTCTTGCGCCAGCGTGTCAGACGTCAAAGGCCCTGTGGCAACAATCGTATGACCCGATTTCGGTAGGGCAGGGACTTCACCGCGTTGAATTCTAATGTTTGAATGTGCCTCTAATGCACCTGTAACACCCGCCGAAAATATATCACGATCCACCGCAAGCGCTCCACCAGCAGGGACAGCAGCCTGATCCCCTTCACGCATGATCAGTGACCCCATACGCCGCATCTCTTCATGAAGCAATCCCACAGCATTATAACACGCATCATCACTACGAAAAGAGTTAGAACACACAAGTTCGGCGCATCCTTCGGTTTGATGAGCCGCTGTTTTCACATCGGGACGCATCTCATGAAGTACAACCTGCACTCCCATTTGCGCCGCCTGCCATGCCGCTTCACTACCAGCAAGGCCAGCACCGATGATCGTTAATATTTTGTCATTCATAAGACCTTGTATCACGAGAAAAGAAACCCTTCAACTCCAGAACTCTTCTGTCTCAGGAACACGAGAAAAAGCGATCTTGGTCCCGACATACCCTGAGGCTGTTTTCGGCGGAATACCAAGGGATACAACTTCTTTTTTATACTTATTTTGTAAGTGCTCAAGAGCTTGAGTTAAAGCCCCAAAATTCTTTTTATCGTGTGGCTGAGTCTTAAAAAGATCATCAGTAATCCGCTCGGAATTTTCAAGATCATGAAAAATAACTGAAATTTTTTGAATTAAGATACGATTACGATCGAATTGATATAATATGTCGCACCATAGATCATCAACATAGCGCAACAATTCAAAACTATCCTGCGTCGCAGAAACAGACAGGGTGTGTCCGACCTTAGGGCCATCTTTTACACGCGCCGACACACTGATTTTTTGCGCAAGAAAACCTTTCCGCCTCAATCGTGTTGCCGCCTTCATCACAAGTTTTCGTAGTATAAGGCGCGCTGTGTCAGGATGCCGTAAATCAGGATCAAGCACGCGGCTATGCCCAACCATCGATGGTTTCGTCTCAGGAATCTCTAAGTCGTACCCATGAATCTGATACCAAAACCGCTCCCCCTGAACGCTCCCCCAAATCTTGCGCGCATGCTTGGGGCTGATAGTCCAAAAATCTTCTACGCTAAATACTCCAGCCCGCCGCAGCCGTCTGTCCATGTTTGCCCCAATACCAGGAAGATCGGTCAGCTTCAAATCCAAAAGCCGCCCCGGCAAATCCTCCTGCCGCAAAATGACCAGCCCGTCCGGCTTCTCCATTTCACATGCAATCTTCGCAAGCAGGGAGTTCGGGGCAAACCCAACTGAACAATTGATCGCCCCGCCGACATGATCCCAAATCCCTTGCTTTAATCTCTGCGCGATCAGGCGTGCGTCGTCATCATTACGCTTGCTCGGCGGCAAACGACTGGAAAGCTCGTCAATCGACCATATTCGATTGATAGGGGTGTGTTTCACAACCTCCTCAAGAATACGATGGTGATAATCAACATAAACATCGTGCCGCGCAACAACGCAATGTAAGTCAGGGCACATGTGGTGCGCATCACGAATAATCGTTCCCGTCTTAACACCATACGCTTTGGCCTGATAGCTCGCAGCAATCGCGCAGGTGTAGGGCGTGTCCATCGGAACCACTGCCACGGGCTTACCGCGCAGCATGGGATTTTCTTGCTGCTCTACACTCGCAAAATAACTGTTCAAATCCATAAACAGCCACTTAATACCTGAGGGTCTTTCTAACATGCGGCAACATAACAAATACAAGAGAACAAATAAAGAACATTTTTTAAATCTTGTCAAAGAATATCGAACATGATCCAATAGATTTTATGACAGATGAGACATTCCCAACGCCCGACAACGAAATGTTCGCCCTCTGGCGCGCAGTCTTTGCGCTCGTGCATGTGGATGGGAACATATCAGCGCAAGAGATAGCATACATCGAACAAATCAAAGAAGCCTTCAGCTTCACAAGAAAACAAAAAAAAATAATCAAAGATGATCTAAAGAAAAAACCAGATGTCTCTAATGTATTTAAGGAAATCAACGACATAAATCACCAGCGCCAGTTTTTTGTCATGGCCCGCACTATTATATGGTGTGATGGCTACTTGCACGAGCTGGAACTCGAAGCTGTGAACAAGATCGTAAAACTCCTCGGTAGGAATAGCACAAAATTCGAAAATGAACTACGTTGGATAGAGCGTAAGCCTATAACAGATGAAAGCCAAACGCCGAACACGCAACAAGAGGACACGATGAAAATCGTTCTAAAAAAAATGTCAGCATTCTACAAAGAAGAAACAATATGACAAAAGATGTTACAGACAGCCAATTCCATATCTGGAGAGCCTTATTCGCGGTCGCCCACGCAGATAAAGTTGTGACCGAAGAAGAAATTAAATTCATGGCGCATGTGATGGATGAGGTGGAATTCTCGGAAGAACAACTTGAACTGCTCAAAGATGATTTAACAAACGCAAAAGATGCACAGGCTATGTTTATGAGCATAACCGAACACAAAGACAGAGAAACTTTTTTTGATCTTGCGCGTGATTTGATATGGGTAGATGGTGATTTTCATGCCGAAGAGCAAACCGTTATGGTTCAACTCCATAAGATGCACATCAAAGACACAAATCTTGATAATTTAATTGGCAGTGTAAAGTTTGAACTAGAAGAAGACGTAAAACAGGAAAAGCCAATCGCGCAATCAGCGAAGACTAAAAAAGGCGGGTTTTTCGACATCATAAACATGTTCAAAAGCCGATACTCCAACGACTCATAAAATCCTTGCTTTACATCATGAGCGATTCTAATCTATGCGCTTATTAAAAGCGACTGAGGAACTCTATGACGTTCGTTGTTACCGATGCCTGTATCCGTTGTAAATACACTGACTGCGTAGAGGTCTGCCCCGTAGATTGTTTCTACGAGGGCGAAAACATGCTGGTCATACACCCGGATGAATGCATAGATTGCGGCGTTTGCGAACCCGAATGCCCAATCGAGGCAATATTACCTGACACAGATGATGCAGCAGAGGCATGGCTAGAGCTAAACCGTAAATACTCGGAAGAATGGCCGAACATCACCCTCAAAAAAGACGCTATGCCTGAAGCCGAAGAGATGAAAGACAAAACAGGCAAAATCGACACTGATTTCAGTGAAAAACCCGGGGAAGGCGACTAAATACTGTAACGCCTGATCACGAACACCGAATAGATACTTTGACAAGGAGATGAACATGACATTTGTAGCAATCAAGAACGAAAACGAAGCCCTGAAATCGAACGCCGAAGCACGCGGCCATATCTATGACAGCATCCTCGACACTATTGGCGCAACGCCGCTCGTCCGCGTTCCCAAATTTACCGCGAAATATAATCTGCAGGCCGAAATCCTCGCAAAACTGGAATTCTTCAACCCCATCGCGTCCGTCAAAGACCGCATCGGCTTTGCCATGATAGAGGATGCAGAGCGCTCTGGGAAAATCACACCAGGCAAAACAGTGCTCATCGAGCCAACATCGGGAAACACAGGAATTGCGCTGGCCTTCGTTGCCGCAAATAAAGGATATCACCTCATCCTGACAATGCCCGAAAGCATGTCCATAGAGCGCCGCAAAATGCTGGCCTTCTACGGCGCAGAGCTGGTCCTGACCCCAAAAGAAAAGGGCATGTCAGGCGCGATTGCAAAAGCTGAGGAACTCCTCGCTGAACATGAAAACGCTTTCATGCCAGGTCAGTTCGACAATCCTGCAAACCCGCAAATCCACCGTGAAACAACCGCGCTTGAGATATGGGAAGACACAAACGGCGAAGCAGATATCTTGATCTCTGGCGTAGGAACAGGCGGAACACTGACAGGAACATCACAAGTTCTAAAAGCCAAAAAGCCAGGCTTCAAAACCTATGCCGTAGAACCAACAGAAAGCCCCGTCCTGTCGGGCGGTCAACCTGCGCCACACAAAATCCAAGGCATCGGCGCAGGGTTTATCCCCTCCATCCTCGATACAGGTCTAATTGACGACGTCATCCAAATCCCGAGCGACGTCTCTCTGGCTACGGCCCGCGAACTGGCCCGTCTCGAAGGCATCCCATGTGGAATCTCATCTGGCGCCGCCTTCGCAGCAGCAAAAATAGCCGCAGAAATGCCGGAAAATAAGGGGAAAAAAATCGTAACAATCATCCCATCCTTCGCCGAGCGCTATATCTCTAGCGCACTTTTTGATGGTGTGGGGGAGTGATCTAGGGAGCGTTTTCTTCTTGCAACTCTTGTAAATTATATCCGCGGAATTTGTCCTGCGCTCTTATAATAGGAAACTCTCCATAACCTAACTCAGAAACGATTTTTTCCATGTCTTGTGCGTTATCAGAAGTCACACCAATGGGAATACGATCAATACCAAGCTCTTGAAAGAGAATAAGCATACCTGCATTACCACCAGATAACGTTAGTTTATCTTGGTACGCGTCATCGGGTTCGTTGAAAATACCAGAAAGACCAACTTCTGTACAAAACCGATTTACACTGCCCTTAATAGAATTGTAATGAAAATCATAATATTCCTGACTGCGCGATCGGGTATCAAAAAAGAAAGACCCTGTATCGTAAGGGAATTTAGAATTGTTAGATAACCAAGAAGACGCACTTTCTCCTGAAAACTTGTATCTGGCGTGCGCCATCATTTTAGGATCAGTGTCTTCAACCTTAGCAATAAGCTTGCGAACATCTGCCATCAGATATGTTCGATCCCCTGAATGCTCGTTACTCTCAAGCATGCCTCCAGTAAAACTAAACCCTTGAGGAGCGGCTTTAAATACACCATCTGTAGCATCAGGATGGGGGCATGGAATTGAAAAATATTCCCCTCCATCCTCATCAGTATCAGGCCAATGGGAGCTAATAACCGTATTCATATTCAACCTCATTAATCATTTTTTTTAAAAAATACAGTAAAGAAATATATTACGTCAAGAGAAAATCAAAAAAACGAATAAAATATTGACTTTATAGGAATATAATGCTAATATATCTCTTTGCCCGCAGGGGGCAGGTGAATAAAGTTAAGATATTGAATAATACAGAAAAGCCAGTTTTGAAAATCAAAAATACACGAACGAACTATACAAAACGCAGAGCCAAATCACCCTTAAGCCGCCTCATCATCCACATTCAACTTCTTTTGCAAGCTAGAGCTAGACGTCGTGTATTCAAACCGCAACTTCGCATCAGGGCGGCAATATTTGAACGCCTGACGCGCCATCAGCGCCGCCTCATGAAACCCAGAGAGGATCAATTTCAACTTCCCGGGATAGGTGTTGATATCCCCAACGGCAAAAATACCGTTCTCCGAAGTCTCGAATTTCTCTGTATCCACAGGGATCAAGTTCTCGTTCAGATTCAAACCAAAATTAGCAATCGGCCCCAGCTTCATCGTAAGTCCAAAAAACGGCAGCAACATATTGCATTCAATAGTTTTTCCATCCTTGAGTATAATAGAGGAGAGATGGCCGTTCTTCCCTACAAGGCTTTGCACCTGTCCAATTTCGAGCGCCATAGCGCCCTGATCAACAAGCGCCCGCATTTTCGATACGCTGTCAGGTGCGGCGCGGAAATTATCCCGCCTATGCACCAGCGTCAGACTGTTCGCAATGGGCTGCAGGTTCAAACACCAATCCAGAGCAGAGTCGCCGCCACCAACAATTACAATGTCCTTGCCCTTGAATTGCTCCATCTCACGCACCGCATAAAATACAGATGTGCCTTCAAAACCGTCAATATCAGGAATAGGGGGCTTTTTCGGCACAAAACTGCCACCACCCGCAGCAATTATGATGCATGTGGCATCAAAAATCAGCCCATGATCCGTACGCAAACGCCAGCGCCCATTATCAAGCTTCTCAAGACTGTCCGCCATTTCCTGAAAGTGAAACACAGGGGCGAACGGCTCAATTTGCTCCAGCAAGCGATCCGTAAGCTCTTGGCCAGTAATGCGAGGATAAGCGGGAATGTCGAAAATTGGCTTCTCAGGATACAGCTCAGCGCACTGTCCACCTGGACGATCCAAAATGTCAATCACATGACATTTCATATCCAGAAGCCCCATCTCGAAAACGGTAAAAAGCCCGCACGGCCCCGCACCAATAATGACTGCATCTGTTTCAATGATCTCGCTCATGCCCCGCCTTTTAGAGTAGTTTCTTGAGGTTGTAAAGAGCCTCTAACGCATCACGCGGACTAAGTGAGTCCGGTTCGATATTTTGAACAGCAATCGCGAGTTCCGAAGGCCCTTCAGAGGCATCATTCGCCGCATCAAACAACGGAAGGTCAGGCATGGCCTTGGCCCCTTTATCAAGTGCCTTCAAAATCCCCTCGGCGCGCTTAATCACAGGTTTGGGAATGCCCGCCAATTGCGCAACGTGAATCCCGTAAGACCGATCCGCAGTACCATCAATCACCTTGTGCATGAAGATGATCTGCCCCTTCCAATCCTTAACCTGCACCGTATGGCATGACACATTGGGCAAATCAGCCTCAAGCTGCGTCAGTTCATGATAGTGCGTCGCAAACAGGGATCGGCATTGGTTGATGCTGTGCAAATGCTCAACGCACGCCCAAGCAATCGAAAGCCCGTCATACGTCGCCGTTCCACGTCCAATCTCGTCGAGTATGACCAAAGACCGCTTCGTGGATTGGTTCAAGATAGCCGCAGTTTCAACCATCTCAACCATGAACGTCGATTGCCCACGCGCAAGGTCATCAGACGCCCCAACGCGGCTAAAGCATCGGTCAATGACCCCAATATGCGCAGAATCCGCTGGCACGAACGAACCCATCTGCGCCAGGATCGCAATCAGCGCATTTTGACGTAAGAACGTAGATTTCCCTGCCATATTCGGCCCGGTAAGAAGCCACAACCTGCTCGTATCACTCAAATCACAATCATTGGGAACGAAGGTTTCGCTCTGAGACTTGAGCACGCGCTCCACAACAGGATGGCGCCCCCCCTGAATGTCAAATGAACAGGATGTATCGATCACAGGGCGCACATAATCCATATCCTGCGCAAGATCCGCTAACGCACTCGCAACATCTATCGCAGCAATCGCACGAGCAATCTTTCCTATATGTTCAGAATGCTGAGATACTGCAGCTACAAATTCGGCAAAAACCTCCAGTTCAATTGCTAGAGATTTCTCCGCAGCAGAGGAAATGTCACGCTCCAATTCCGAAAGCTCCAGTGTCGTATACCGCACAGCATTAGCAAGGCTTTGACGGTGAATATATGGCGCGTTTGGATCTTGCGTCTGCGTGACAACGCTATCCGCTTTTTTCGCGGGCACCTCAATAAAATAGCCAAGCACATTGTTAAACTTGATCTTCAGCGCATCAATACCGGTATCCTTCCTGTACTGCGCCTGATGTTGCGCGATTGTCGCTCGGCTATTATCCCGAATATCACGTAAATCATCCAATCGCGCAAGATAACCGGGCTTGATAAACCCACCATCTCGCAGCAAGCCTGCTGGACTTTCATCAATGGCCATCTTAAGCTGATCTTGCATCGCAGCAACATTTGGATTTTGCTGCAACTGACCGAGTAATTCAGAGAGAATATGAGCCGCCCCACCATCATGCTGCAACTCTGCACGTATGATTTCTGCTTGTGATAATCCATCACGCAAAGCGCATAAATCTTTAGGCCCGCCTCGACCAATAATGAGGCGTGATAAGGCGCGCTCAATATCAGGAATACCTTTTAAGTAACTACGCAAAATGCCGCGCAAATCGGTGTTGTGCAAAAAGCATTCAATGTAATCCTGACGTTTTTTAATCTGCGCAACATCTGTTAATGGGGCAGAGAGATGGGTATGCAGCAATCGCGCACCTGCGCTAGTGAGCGTGTAATCAATACTGTCCAGCAAGCTGCCTGTCTTCGCACCAGTCAAGGTGGATGTCAACTCCAAGCTCTTGCGCGTCGCTGCATCAATTCCCATCAGGCACCCTGTGTTCATTTTTTTAGGTGCAGCAATATGGGGGGCAGCACCTTTCTGTGTGCGCAATATATAGTCAATCAACGCCCCGCATGCTGCAATTTCGGCGCGGCTAAAATCACCGAAACTCTCAACCGCCTTGGTATTATAAAGCCTCTCTAAATGCGCACGGCAATTTTGGGAATCAAACAGTGACGGAGGCTGAAAACTCAAGAGAGAGGAGAACCCTTCAGGCATCTCCAACGTATCTGGAATCAGGATCTCGCTCGGACCAATCCGTTCAAGAACACTACGCAGGTTTGCATGATCCGTGCTTTCAACATGAAAAACACCCGTAGACATCTCCAGCCAAGCCAGCGCATATTCCCCCCCAATGGCGCAAATACAGCAGATATAATTGCTCTTGCGCGCATCAAGCAAATTATCCTCGGTCAATGTCCCTTGTGTAACAATACGCACGGCCTCACGGTTCACAAGAACCTTAGACGATGAGCGCCCTTCTTTTGTCGCTCGCGCTTTGGCTTGGGCTGGCGTTTCAGTCTGTTCACAAATCGCGACCTTATGCCCTGCACGGATCAATTTCGCCAAATATGGTTCATAAGAATGAAACGGCACCCCGCACATGGCTATATCATCACCATTCGATTTTCCACGTTTGGTCAAAGTAATATCAAGCACTTGGCTTGCCGTTACTGCGTCATCATAAAACAGTTCGTAAAAATCACCCATGCGATAAAACATCAGGCAATCTGGATGCTCTTCCTTCAAAACATGAAATTGCGCCATCATTGGTGTATGGCCTTGCGCCATATAAGGCTTCATACGGTCTTCGAAATCCAGTATCACAGTGTTCTTAGGCGAAGCATGACCCATCAATCATTCCTGCCCCGTTGATCCAAATCCACCTTCTCCGCGCTCTGTATCTTCTTCAAGGCTTTCAACCACAGTCCAGTTCACATGTGTATAGCGCTCAACAACCATCTGCGCAATTCGCATGCCGCGTTGCACTACAAACGGCTCTTTTCCGTGATTAATCAAAATCACTTTAATTTCGCCTCGATAATCAGCATCAATTGTACCTGGAGAATTCAAAACCGTAACGCCATGATTAATCGCCAGCCCTGATCTTGGACGAATTTGCGCTTCGAACCCCTTAGGCAAAGCGATCGCCAGCCCCGTTGGTATAAGCGCACGATCTCCCGAGTCAAGTTCTAAAGCTTCCTCAAGCGCTGCGGTCAAATCCATACCCGCAGATCCGGTCGTCGCATAAGTCGGTAATTTTAGACCAACAGCGTTTTCAAGCGGTTTAAGTTCAACTTCAATATCGTCTTCGTTAATGATGCTCTCTAGCATGTTCAAACCTTTTCAAAATGTTGAATAATATTTTTAACCAATCGATACGCAATATCGGCCTTACTCGCCCGCGCCCAATGCTCATGTTTCTCTTGAGTGATAAAATATATTTGATTCTCATCTGCGCCGAAAGTCTTTTCCGCGCCATTCTCATCCGCTCCAACTTCATTGGCAATAATCCAGTCACATCCTTTGCGCGCCAGTTTGCCCTGAGCATGCTTCAGAACCGCTTCAGTCTCCGCCGCAAACCCAACAACCAGTGCAGGGCGCTTATTTGAATATGAGATGGTCTTCAAAATATCAGGATTCTGCGTCAGCTCAAAAGTAGGCGCATCTTGATCTTCTTTCTTTTTCAACTTCTGTCCCGCACATGAGACAGGCGCCCAATCACACACCGCAGCTGTGCATACGGCAATATCGAACGGAAGCGCGCTCTCGCAGGCCACCAGCATCTCCTTCGCCGTCTCCACATGCACAGTAAACACACCCTCAGGCGCGTTCAAACCGACAGGCCCTGAAACCAGCGTCACATCCGCTCCTGCATCACGCAAAGCCTCGGCGATCGCATGCCCCTGTTTGCCAGAAGATCGATTGCCCAAAAACCGCACCGGATCAAGCGGCTCATAAGTCGGGCCACTGGTCACAAGAGCTTTTCGACCCTTTAAAGGCTTTTCAAAAAAAAAATGAGTAACCGCAGAGAGAATCTCTTCTGGCTCACTCATTCGCCCAAGCCCCGTTTCACCGCACGCCATCTCACCTGCATTCGGCCCCACGAAATGAACACCACGATTTTTTAAAGTTTGGATATTATCCTGTGTCGCGGCATGCGCCCACATCTCAGGGTTCATCGCAGGCGCAACCAAAACAGGCTTGTTCGAGGCCAGCAAAGTCGTGGACGCCAGATCATTCGCTAGGCCATGCGCCATTTTCGCCATAATATCCGCACTGGCAGGTGCAACAATCACCAAGTCACATTCACGACTCAGGCGAATATGCCCCATCTCCGCCTCATCATTGAGCGACCACAGTTCGGAATAAACCTTATTCTGAGAAAGAGAGGAAACACTGAGCGGGGTAACAAATTGCGCCCCACCATGCGTCAGGATACACTGAACACTGCCGCTATTTTTTGTGATCAGGCGAATAAGGTCAAGCGTTTTATACGCCGAAATTCCACCAGAAATAATCAGAAGTATGTTCTTATCTTTTAACATCAGCCATATCTCCAAAAGAAAAAGCCCTGCAAATATATGCAAGGCTTTTTAATACTGTGTTTAAAGAGATTATTCAAGCTTAGTGCTTAATCATCTCTTTCGCGTCTTCAACAGCCGCACCTGCATCTTCGCTTATATCTTCAGCAACATCAGCAGCCGCTTCAGTGCCTTCTTCTATAGTGTCTTCCGCACCAGCAGCAGGCGTAACAGCCTCAACCGCTTCACCAGCAGCGTCCGTTTTATCATTTAGTGCTTCAGATGTGCTCTCAACTGCGCCAGTAGCGGCATCCTTTGTTGTTTTATAAGCCTTAGCAGCACCATCAGCAACATTAGAGGCGGCTTCTTTTGCACCGTCAACTGCTTTGGCGGCGCCATCAGCAACAGCGCCAGCCGCATCAGAAGCAGAATCACCAGCCGCTGCAGCGGTAGCAGAAACAGCCTCAGTAGCGTTTTCCGCTAGTTTTGCACCACCTTCATAAGCATCGCCAGCCGCTTCAGAAATACCTGATGCTACGCCATCAACTGCCGAAGATACGCCTTCAAAGTTAAGGCCAAGCTCGCTCCCGCCAGCAGCAGGCGTAATACCTGCAAGCTCTGATGCATCTTTATCAGACACAGTATTGTAAATTGCGAATACTGCAACAAGCCCAGCGGCAAGAACAGTAGTTGAGTACATAATAGATTTTGTAAAATTGCTCATTTGTCTCTCATCCAAATTAGTGAAAAGTTCGCGGATAATGCATCACTACTATTCAAAGAGTCAAACGAAAAGCGTTTTAGGGTCACAAAACTATGCACAAGTCTATATTTTAGTACCTTGATGAACCGCAACAATGCCCGCAGAAAAGTTCGTGTAACGTGCAGATTTAAAGCCCGCTTGCTCAATACGCTTCACAAGTTTGCGCTGCGTAGGAAATTTACGAATACTTTCGACTAAATACTGATAACTCTCTTCATCATTCGCAACGGCCTTGCCGAGTCGCGGAATTACATTATAGGAATAAAGATCATAGGCCTTCGCCAAAATCTTTGGCCGCACATGCGAAAACTCAAGACAAAAGAACGTCCCACCCGGGCGCAGCACACGATAAGCCTCCGCCAGCCCCGTATCTATGTGTGTGACATTGCGCAATCCAAAGGCAATCGTATAAACATCCACAGAATTGTCAGGTATCGGCAAGCTCTCCGCATTGCCAGTAACCCAGCTAAAATCATCAATCCAGCCCTTATCAATGGCTCGGTTCCGCCCAACGCTCAGCATATTCTCATTAAGGTCACACAGCGTAATATTCGCCCCAACGCCAGTTTTCTTACGAATGCGAAACGCAATGTCACCAGTCCCACCCGCAACATCAAGGTAATCAGCAGGACGTCCAGCAATGCTCTGACGTGGACGGATCATACGAATAAACTGATCTTTCCACAAGCGATGCAAGCCACCACTCATAAAGTCATTCATCAGGTCATATTGATCGGCAACACTGTCAAAAACACCAATAACGCCTTGAGTTTTCTCCTCAGGGCTGACTTCTTTTTCCCCAAACCATGATTTTTCAGGATTCTGCATACTGTTATTCTCCTTAAGCTGTGATACGACTTATCATATGAAACTCGTAAAAGCTATGGCTACCGTCGCTGGTTTAACTGGCCTGTCCCGCATTGCAGGATTTGCCCGCGATATGCTGACGGCTGCGTATCTGGGGGCAGGGCCTATCGCTGACGCGTTCTTTGTGGCGCTAAAGCTACCAAACTTCTTCCGCCGCGTCACCGCAGAGGGCGCATTTAGCATCGTCTTCGTCCCATTATATTCCAAAACGTTGAGTAACGAAAATCAAGAGGCAGCCGATAACTTCGCCTCCAACGCCTTCATGGTGATGCTCAGCATTTTAAGTGCATTTACGTGCCTCGCACTGATTGGCATGCCCTACATCATAAGTGCACTTGCACCAGGCTTCTACGATGACCCGCTTCGCTTCAACACTGCAGTAGAACTATCACGGATAACATTCCCGTACTTACTCTTAATGTCTTTGACGGCGCTCTTAGGCGGGGTCATGAACGCCCTGAACCGTTTTGCACCATTCGCCTTTGCACCAGTGCTGTTCAACCTCTCTTTAATAGCCGCGCTCCTCATCAGCGATAAGTTCGAATCCGTCGGGCACGCGCTTTCCTACGGACTCTTAAGCGCAGGCGTCTTACAATTCCTCTTCCTCTGGATATGTGCCCGCAAAGCTGGCGTGAAAATCACCTTTGCGGTGCCTAAGTTCAATGCAGACATTAAAAAGGTTTTCAGATTGATGGGGCCAGCCGTCATCGGGGCAGGGGTCGTACATATCAACCTGTTCGCAGACCTCATTATGGCGTCGTTTTTGGAATCAGGTTCAATCTCTTACCTGTACTACGCAGATCGCCTCAACCAACTTCCCCTTGGCGTTGTCGGCATAGCCGTAGGAACCGCGCTCCTCCCCATGCTCTCCAAAGCCATGACCAAAGAAACAGGCGAGGCACGTCATCTCTTCAACCGCGCACTGGAATACTGCCTCTTACTCGGCCTGCCTGCCGCTATCGCTCTCGGCATTATGCCCCTAACACTCATCACAGTTCTGTTTGAGCGTGGTGAATTCACCGCTACGGACAGCGCAATGACGGCGCAAGTCCTGATGGCTTATGCGCTTGGTCTGCCCGCCTACATCGCAATCAAAGTCTTCTCAACTGCGCACTGGGCGCGCGAGGACACAAAAACACCCGTCAAAATATCAATCATCGCGACACTTTTAAACATCGCCCTCAGTATTCTGTTCATTCAATTCATTGGCGTGGTCGGTATCGCACTCGCCACAGGATTAACTGCGTGGATACAATTTTATATGCATATCAATGCATTAAAGGGACATCCTCATGCAAAATTCGATAATGCATTCCTGCGCAATATCCCAAAAATCATCGCATCCTCTTGTATCATGGGCGCATGCGTATATAGTCTTTCGCTGCTCCTACAGCCCATGTTTAATGGTACAATGATCATGCAAATCATCGGCTTAGCAGGGATTGTGATCGCAGGCTTAGGCATCTACGCCGCGATGATCTTAGGAACAGGCGCCGTAAAACGCGCAGACGTAAAACGATATTTATTAAAAAGGTAAAATCACATGAATCGCATTCTCTCTTGCATGCAACCCACCAGCCAGCTCCACTTAGGGAACTACTTAGGCGCGCTCAAAAACTGGGTGGATTTTCAAGAAAAACCAAACTTCGAGCGCCTATACGGTGTCGTAGACCTCCACGCGATCACCTTAGATTACGACCCAAGCGGGCTCGCCGCCGCAACGCGTGAAATCGCCGCGGCCTACATCGCCGCGGGCATTGACCCGCTTAAATCCAGCATCTTTGTACAATCCCACGTGCCAGAGCACTCACAGCTGATGTGGCTCTTCGCCACCATGGCGCAAATGGGCAAGCTAGAGCGCATGACGCAATTCAAGGACAAGGCTGGAAAAAACAAGGAACGTGCAGGGCTCGGCCTTTTTGCCTACCCAGTCCTCATGGCTGCCGATATCTTAATCTACAAGGCAACGCACGTGCCTGTGGGGGAAGACCAAAAACAACATCTTGAACTCACCCGCGATTTGGCTTCAACATTCAATACGCGCTATGGAAAAGAATTCTTCCCACAGCCCGAGCCCGTCATCACAGGCCCCGCACCGCGCGTGATGTCCCTGCGCGATGGAACACAGAAAATGAGCAAGTCTGCCGATTCTGACATGACACGAATTAATCTTACAGACGATGCTGATTTGATTCTCAAGAAAATCAAGAAAGCAAAAACAGATCCCGACCCGCTACCGGACAATCTGAAAGATCTTGAAGGCAGACCTGAAGCAATAAACCTTGTAACCCTCTATGCCGCACTCGCCAATATCTCGCGGGAAGAGGTTATTAAGCAACATGCAGGCCAACAATTCGGAGCGTTCAAGCCAGCGCTTGCAGAAGTTGCCGTTGAACATCTCGCGCCAATTAGCGAGAAGATGAATGATCTCATGAAAAACCCTGATTATGTTGATGGTGTCCTTTTAAAAGGCGCTGAAAACGCCCGTGAGATAGCAACAGGCGTCCTAAAAGATGTGCAAGACATCATGGGTTTCTATACGTAATATCAAAAAGATGTTTGCATTTCGCACCGCCACGGTGCACAATAATCTCAGAGTTAATGAATTGGGATAGCGTATATCATGTTTTCAAAAGTAAAATCACTTATTCTCGGCGCAACGTTCTGCGCATTGCTGGTTCCAGCCGCGCAAGCAGAAATCTTCTATATAGAAGATAAAGATGACTTATTCTCGATCAGCTTCCCTGACAGTTGGGCTATAATAAACAACCAAAAATCAGATGATAAGTTAACAATCGCAGGTCCAGGCCCGAATGAATATGCGGAATGCCGCGTCCGTGTTCGTGAAGACCGTCGCTTCTCAATATATCCTAATAAATTCGAAACCGATGTTCAGCGCGTGGCATATAGTTACGAATTTTGGAAAACGTATCTTGGTGAATATAACGACATCGAAATAAACACGTTCCGTGATCAGGCTGGTTTAGGGATTGGGTTTGCAAGCATGGCAGAAGCAAGCTTCGAAACGGCTGAAGGGCCGATCGTTAGAAAAAAGGGTGTCATGTTCGTATCTCTATACCGCAACAAAATGTATGCTGCTGATTGCTCTGCCGAGGAAACAGTCTATCACAAATGGCGTCCTGCTTTTCTGAGCATTGTTAAGTCTTTAGATTTCACAGACAAACGCCAAAAAACACCTCAGGGTAGCTACCGTGGGTTTCTTTCGGATAAGCCAACAAACGTCAAAGGCCCGACAGAGCTTGAAAACTACAAGTTCTAGAAAAAATGCACGTTTTTGCGTATAAAATGATCTAAGTCACTAGAAACACTTTAAATTTTAATTTTTTGCATCATAATTTCTCGCATGCTATAACAGGCAAAAATAAACGCGGGTCCATATAAGGATGCAGATATACCTACCCATCGCTGAAATGAGCGTGCCCATAGAGGTTATCTTTATGCTGGGCGCATTCGTAGGCTTTATATCAGGCATTTTTGGCGTGGGTGGGGGCTTTTTAACAACGCCTCTTTTGATGTTCATGGGAATACCATCCGCAGTCGCCGTTGGAACACAGGGGAGTCAATTAATTGCCGCGGGCACAAGCGGTGTCATGGGCTATTGGCGGCGTGGTCACGTTGATTTCTTAATCGGAACCATCATGCTGATAGGCGGATTTTTCGGCACCATCATCGGAATGGTCTTTTTCCAATTCATTAAAAATATGGGTCAGATAGATCTGGTCATTGCACTGCTCTATATCGTGCTACTCGGCTCCATCGGTATTATGATGTTGTTTGAAGGCATGTTCACCATGCTTAAAAAGAAATCCGTTAAATCAGAGTTTAACCGCCTAAAATCACCAACATTAATGTCTAAGCTTCCATGGAAAATGCGTTTCCCGCGCTCTAAGTTATATATGAGCGCTCTTGTGCCAGGCACTATAGGGTTTGTCAGTGGTTTTCTTGTGGTCACAATGGGTGTGGGCGGAGGCTTTCTACTCGTACCTGCAATGATTTATATTCTCGGTATGCCACCATTGCTCGTTGCAGGTACGTCCCTGTTTCAAATCATATTCACCAGCGCCTTTGCAACTATAATGCATTCGACCGTAAGCAACAGCGTAGACATAACACTAGCATTCTTCTTAATATTAGGCGGCGTTCTGGGTGCACGTGCAGGGTTGGTCGCATCCCAAAAAGTCACCGGCGCCCGCGCAAGGGTAATCTTGGCATTAATCGTTCTGGCGGTCTGCACAAAACTCGGTATTCAGCTCTTCCTTAGCCCAGGAGAGCTTTATGAGGTCATAATAAAATGACAAGGTTGCTTCTGATGCTGATATTAATAATCTCAAAACCGGCGCTATCACAAGAGCTCTTCACTCAAACTGCTCGTGAGAAGATAGACGTAACTGTTGGGTTTGTGGGCTCTTCCATAGAGGTCTTTGGGAGTCGCAAGCAACCAAAGCACGATGTTGTTATTGTTGTCGAAGGTCCAACTGTCAGTATCGATATATGGAAGAAAGCCCGTATTCTCGGAGCGTGGGTGAATGCAAGCTCTGTAAATTTCAAAAGTATGCCCGGTTATTACCAATACGCGACAAGTCTTGATGAAAACAAAGAGACAACACAAGTAATTTTACGCAAAAACGGAATAGGCTATGATGCATTATTTGATGAAAACCCCGTAAAAACAAAAAACCCAACAGAGCTTAAAACGTTTCAAGACGCCCTGAAGGATAAAAAACGTCGCGATGCTGTATATTTTGCTAAAAGCGCTGAACTAAAGTTCTTAAGCAATACGTTCTTCCGCGTTCATTTCGAAGTCCCTGCCGCAGCCCCAACGGGAAACTACAAAATCCACAGCTATCTTCTTCAAAATGGTGAAATAATTCAGCATGATATTAGTATGTTTAAGGTCGAGCAGGTTGGTCTGAATGCCTTTATTTTTGACGTCGCGCACAAATATAGTACACTATACGCGCTGGTATGTATTTTCCTTGCTATTTTTGCTGGATGGCTGGTGAGTGTGTTAAAGGTAAGGCCATAGAGTAGGAGGTGTGTGAATGACCGTAAATAAAAACAGAAAAGGCATCTTTCTTGTCGTTCTCGATGGAAGTGAGGAATGCACAAGTGCAATTGATTACGCCGCTGATTTCGCAAATGCTGAAGATGGCTACGTCGCGCTGTTGTACGTCATCGAAAAAGGCCCCGTTCAAAACTGGCAAAATATTGAAGTACAAATAAATAAGGAGCTTCGCAGCCGTGCCGAACAAACCATATGGGATGGTGCAGGGCGAGTCATAGAGCAAACAGAAAAAATTCCAATGGTATGCATAGAAGACGGAGATCGTAGCGATACCATCCTTAGAACACTAGAAGAAAATCCGAACATTGCCGCATTGGTTTTGGCCAAAGCCTCTAATACTTCGAAGCCAGGGGCACTAGTGTCTTATTTTTCAGGCAAAGGGCTTGAACGTTTGAAAGTTCCCCTTATGATCGTGCCCAGCGAACACGATTAAGATAGAGGGCATTAAAATGTTTATCCAAACAGAAGAAACGCCGAACCCGGCAACATTAAAATTCTTGCCTGGGCAAGGAATTCTCGAAAGCGGTACAATGGATTTTTCATCCGAAGCAGATGCCGTAAAATCACCTTTGGCCAAACGCTTATTCGGAATAACAGGCGTAAAGCGGGTATTTCTCGCAAGTGATTTCGTTTCTGTTAGCAAGGCTGACGACACAGATTGGTCAATGTTAAAGCCGATGATCCTCGCATTGTTGATGGAGCATCTCTCAACAAATCAACCAATTTTGGATACAAACATAAACACCGCCCCGCGAAAGCCAAAAGAGGAAGACAATGAAATAACTACGCAAATCAAAGAGCTGCTCGACGAACGCGTTCGCCCAATGGTCGCGATGGATGGCGGAGATATCGTCTTTGAACGCTTTGAAGGCGGGATTGTATATCTTCAGATGCAAGGCGCCTGTGCGGGTTGTCCAAGCTCGACCATGACGCTCAAATCAGGCATTGAAAGCATGCTCAAGCATTATATTCCAGAAGTACTTGAGGTTCGCCCCTCTGAGATATACTAACCCCATGCGCGTCTTGTCTATTGATACGGCCTTGCAAGGCTGCGTCGTAGGTTTATATGATTATAAAAAAGGCATGCTCGCTGAGAAAACACTCCAAATGGAACGCGGACAGGCAGAGCAACTCGTCCCCATGATTGAGGAAATCGTAGGCTACTATCAAGAGATAGACCTCATCGCTGTCACACGCGGCCCAGGAGCATTTGCCGGCCTGCGTATTGGCCTCATGTGTGCAAAGACGTTAAGCATGGTTCTAAACAAGCCTGTCGTTGGCGTTGCAACATTAAAAGCCGTCAGATTAACAGCAAACATAGAGACTCCCTGCGTAACGCTGCTCGAAACCAAACGGCACGATTACTATGTCCAGATTTTTGACGAAGAGCCAACATGCCTCGACGCAGAAAATATAGTAGATCGAATAGGGGGGGCACAATGCAAAATAGTAG
Organism: uncultured Micavibrio sp.; assembly: GCA_964352375.1. Classification (GTDB taxonomy): domain Bacteria; phylum Pseudomonadota; class Alphaproteobacteria; order Micavibrionales; family Micavibrionaceae; genus UBA1672. The sequence goes on along the minus strand of CAYGSA010000001.1, from coordinate 73,773 downwards.
GAAACGCAAATCAACGGTTTCAAGGAGAAGTCACAAGTAGAAAAACATTGAGCTTTATAAATGTAGAAATGATATCGCCCCAAGCCATCGCGGAATTAGCCATACAACAATATGAAGAAAACCCAAATGAAACCAGCACAGCGCCAATCTATCTTCGCGGCCCTGAAATAGGAACCCCCAAACGCGCTCCTAGAAAAATCAAACCTTAAAAAATACGCAATATCCACTTTCATGACTTGAGATTAGAGTGGAGATGTGTAATGTACATTCAAATAAATTGAGTTGTTTTAATTATAGTTTTAAAGTAAATCATTGTTTGAGGAAAAGTAATAATGAGTGAAGAAATTAGCCGTGAAGTTATAATGGAACTAACATCAGATGTGGTTTCATCATATGTATCAAATAATCAGGTGAGCGCGGATGATTTGACGCCTCTCATTGATCGTGTTTACAAGGCTTTCTTCAATGCAGGCTCAGAAAGTTTAAACATCGCAGACCGTCCGCAGCCAGCAGTCCCAATTAAGCGCTCGATTACAGATGATTACTTGATTTGTCTCGAAGATGGTAAAAAATTAAAAATGTTAAAACGCCACCTTAAAACAGCTTATAACATGACGCCAGAACAATACCGCGAACGCTGGGGCTTGCCTGCAGACTACCCAATGGTCGCCCCAAGCTACGCCGAAAAACGGAGCAAGCTCGCAAAAGATATTGGTCTGGGAACACGCAATAACTAGCCGTTTAACTCGATGGATCGCTTCTGCGCGGCACGAACTGTTTCTGTCAGAATATCTTCAAAGCGCCCATCCATAAGGACATCAAGCCCAGCCTGAGTTGTGCCATGAGGACTTGCGACATTTTCACGCAAAATGGATACGGGCGTGCCGGAATCCGCTTCTGCCAACGAGGCACTTCCGATCACCGTTTGACGGGCGAGAGCGATGGATAAATCTTCTGATAATCCAGTGGCTTGTCCCGCTTTGCTCAAAGATTCTATAAGGTAAAATACATAGGCTGGGCCACTACCAGAAAGCGCGGTTACACCATCCATCAACGATTCATCCTCAATCCAATGATGATCTCCGCACGCTGCCATAAATCGTTCGGCAGTCTGGCGCTGCACATCAGAAACGTATGCATTGGCAACCGAAACACTAACGCCCTTGCCAATCGCAGCGGGAGTATTGGGCATAGAACGCACAATCGGCTGATGATCACCCAGCAGCCTTTGTAAAGTAGAAAGGCTTTGCCCCGCCGCAATCGAAAGGACAAGTGTGTCTTTAGAAAGAGAAACATCATCCAGAACGTCACGAATAATCTGTGGCTTAACCGCAAGAATAAGTATATCTTGACCGTCCCTAGAGAGCGCCTCGGTCTGGATAACGCGAGTATCGTCAATACCGCAGGGCGCAGGGTCAATAATATCAAGCCGTGTAACAACATCCTGATCAAGCCAAGCGCGCGCCATAGCGCCTCCCATTTTACCGCATCCAATTAAAGCGGCATACATTTATGACTCACCTTGCGTGTCCATAAGCGCAAAAGTCAAAACGTCAGACGAAACTGGCATCTCGTTGGAAAGCATTTGAAAAACAGGCTGGCTCTGTTCGCACTGCATCAAAGAAAGCTCTACAAAATCTTCAATATTTTTATTATCTTCACGCTGCATCAAACAGCTGTGGCGAAAACGTGGATGAGGATTCTCACGGCGAAATTCAAAATGTCCGATCAGCAACGCCGTATTCATATTCGTAATTGCTTCGTAAGCGTTCGTAATGTTGTTCTTGTGAATGGCTAAATCATACTCACAGACAAGCTGGAGCGCATTAATTGAATCCTGCCATAAGAAAATGACATTATAATCACAAGACGTACCGCGCACTTCCAGATGAAGTTCATCATGCCCAGTGCGTGTATACACCCAGTTATTATCACTGAGCAAGTCTTCTACATTATCCAGTGGGTTATCTTGTAACATTTATGCGTTATCTTTCTTCTCTAAGGCTGCAACACGTTCCATAAGGTCATGAACAAGTGTTTCCAGTGATTCGTAATCTTCACGCGGCACAAGATCAATAGAGTGTGCTGCGTCCTGAGCAATAACTTTAGCCGCTTCCTGCGCATGCTTTTTGGCATCCGAAAGAACACCAACTGCTCCTCCAGCCATACGTGCAACATCATCTAAAATGCGCTCTCTATGCGACACTTTGGTAACCTCATGTAATTTGAATAGCTTATCACTAACACGATAAAAAACTCCCTCGCAAGCAGATTCACTATTTTTCGGGGCATAGAACTGTGTATGAAATTGGGGGTTTCTTTTGTGGTGCCAAGAGGGTATTTAACAAACATGGATTTACATTATCTAAACAGCATTGACCCCATCGCTTTTTCGCTTGGCCCACTCGTCATCCGCTGGTACGCACTGGCGTATCTTGCAGGTTTTCTCTTAGGCTGGCGCTATTGCCTACGTTTAGCAGCTCAAAAAGGCGGCAGACCCCACAAAGACGACATTGACAATTTCCTGACATGGGCCGTCGTAGGTGTTATTGTTGGTGGACGTTTGGGGTATGTGCTGTTCTATCAACCTAGCTATTATCTCTCCGAACCTCTGGAAGCCCTCAAAATATGGAAGGGAGGGATGTCATTCCATGGTGGAGTGCTCGGTGTCATGGCTGCCATGCTTATATTCGCTAAATCAAAAGACGTAAACGTGTTCAAACTCTCAGATATAGTCTGCGCCGCCGCCCCCATAGGTTTGTTCTTCGGGCGCATTGCAAACTATATAAACGGTGAGTTATACGGCACCGTAACAGGGACAACGTCTGGAATAATATTTCCAAACGCTGGAATAGCGCCGCGCCACCCAAGCCAGCTATACGAAGCTTTTCTCGAAGGCCTAGTCCTCTTTATAATGCTTTGGCTTCTTATGCGCTCTCCGAACGTCAAAACAGGAACAGTCTCTGGTGTCTTCCTGATTGGTTATGGCCTATTTCGTATGTTGGTCGAGTTTGTCCGCGAACCTGACGAATATTTGGGCCTAATCGCTGGCTTTATCTCTATGGGGCAAATATTGTGCATTCCAATGATCATCATGGGTGCAATTCTGGTAAGGCTCTCCACACGCGGTAAACTATGAACCTTGGCGCGTTCATGAAGCGCTCGGTAGAACAATACTATGCCACCCGTGATCCTTTCGGTGTGGAGGGCGACTTTACAACTGCCCCGGAGATATCCCAAATGTTCGGTGAAATGATTGGCATATGGATCGTCGACCTCTGGATGCAAATGGGAAAACCAGAGCTTGATATCATCGAATTTGGCCCGGGTAGAGGGACTCTCATGGCTGATATTATTCGCGTGACCACCAAAGAAACCACCATAAATTTCTATTTCATCGAAAACAGCCCAACCTTAAAAGAAAAGCAAAAAACCGCCGTGCCCCAAGCAATATGGGTAAACACATTAAACGACATTCAATCAAAAAATCCCTGCATCATCATAGGAAATGAATTCTTAGATGCACTCCCCATAGAGCAAATAAAACGCAACGACAAAGGCTGGCAAAAACGAAGAGTGCTCGATGAATCATTCGATTGGGAAAAGGCCGAAGACGAACTCCTCATACTTCTCCCACAAGCAACACAATCAAACGAAATATACGAAGTTGCCCCAGAACGTCTAAGCATTATAAAACAATGCCAAAACTATCTAACGCAAAGAACAGGTGCAGCCTTGTTCATAGATTACGGGCATTTGAAATCACACCATGGAGATACGCTCCAGGCGATTAAAAATCACGAATATGTCGATCCCCTAAAAACCGCAGGAGACGCCGATCTCACTGCGCATGTCGATTTTGATGCGCTAACTCGCATATTAGAACTCCCTAACCACCTAACGACACAAAGACAATTTCTTTTAAATCTAGGAATAAAACACCGCGCCGCCGCATTGTCAAAAAAGAAAGACGTCAGTGCAGACCTACTGCGTCTCATTGCACCTGATCAAATGGGTGAACTCTTTAAGGTTTTATGCTTTTATAAAGGCGAGAGTATAAAACCCGCAGGCTTTTGAATGTTAAAATCATACACACACGAAGACTTTGACCATACAAACCATTCATACGGCTTCTTCACCCGCAAAGGTGGTATCAGCGAAGGCATGTATGAGGGGTTAAATTGCGGCTTCGGCTCCGACGATCATCAGGGCAACGTCAACCACAACAGATCGCTCGCAGCGCAAGACATTGGTGCAACTCCTGAAAATCTCCTTGGGCCTTACCAAATCCACAGTCAAGAAGTCGTCACGGTAACTGCTCCATTTACAAACCGCCCAAAGGCCGACGCACTTGTCACAAGCAAAGTAAATTTAGCCTTATCTGTCCTCACAGCCGACTGCGCGCCCGTGCTTTTTCACGGCGATGGTGTAATCGGCGCGGCACACGCCGGCTGGAAAGGCGCGCTTTACGGTGTGCTCGATAATACAATCAAAGCCATGCAGGCGCTGGGCGCAAAGACTGTAACCGCGTGTGTTGGGCCCTGCATCAGCGTAAAATCCTATGAAGTTTCAGCAGAGTTTAAAACCGCCTTCCTGTCCGAAAATAGAGAGAGCCAGCAGTTCTTCACCAACAACAACCATTTCAACTTGCTCGAATATTGCGCATGGCGGCTCAGCCGGGCAGGGGCAAGAACCGTCAGTATCATCCATCAAGATACATATCAAAACGAGGTGGAATTCTACAGCTATCGCCGTACAACCCATAGGAGTGAATCCGACTATGGACGGCAAATTTCTGCAATTATGCTGAAAAAAACCCCTTGATTTATCAGGGTTTTTTTCTATAGTGCGGGAACATCAAAAATATAAAAGGGATGCACCATGAAACTGATTTCCGGCAATTCGAACCTTGTCTTGTCCGAAAGCATATCTAATTTTCTTGATATCCCTTTAACTGAATGTTCTATCCGCCGCTTCTCAGACAAAGAGATTTTTGTCGAAATCATGGAAAATGTCCGCGGCAAAGATGCGTTTTTTGTCCAATCCACATCATATCCCGCAAATGACCACTTCATGGAGCTACTGATCGCAATTGACGCTCTGAAACGTGGGTCCGCACGCAGAATTACCGCCGTCATTCCATATTTTGGGTATGCACGCCAAGATCGAAAAACAGGCGGACGCACACCAATCTCTGCAAAGCTGGTCGCAAATCTCATTACCGCCGCCGGCGCGGACCGTGTCTTAACTCTGGAGCTTCACGCAGGGCAAATTCAGGGCTTCTTCGATATCCCCGTAGACAACCTGAGCGCAGCCCCCGTCTTCGTTGCAGACATCAACAAAAAATTCAACGGACAGCCTTTATGCGTTGTGTCCCCAGATGTTGGTGGCGTTGTCCGCGCCCGTCAACTTGCAAAGCGCATCGGCGCAGACCTTGCCATTATCGATAAACGTCGTGAAAAGGCAGGAGAATCGGAAGTGATGAATGTCATTGGTGAGGTGAAAGGTAAAATTTGTATCATGGTTGATGATATTGTGGATTCAGGTGGAACGCTCTGTAACGCTGCAGCCGCACTCGAAGTTAAAGGCGCAAAAGAGGTTCACGCCTATGTCGTGCACGGCGTACTTTCTGGCCAAGCCGTAGAGCGCGTCACAAATTCGCCCCTTAAAAAGTTGGTAATCACAGACAGTATCGAAGCCACAGAAGAAATGAAAACCGCACATAACATTGAACAAATTACAATCGCCCCCCTTATCGGCGAAGCCGCCCGCCGCATAAGCGAAGAACGCTCAATCTCTGAGCTGTTTCGGTAAAATTTGCATAAGAAAATAATCTGTGAAATATTATAAATGCAAAAATGAGTTTAAAATAAGGGTTGATTATGTCAGGTAATGAAGGGTTTCCAGCAATTGATGAAAGTCTGGTAGGCCAGTTAGAAAGAAAAGCTGCAGAACTCTATGAAAGCAGAACTGATGAACCATTGTCTGGAGGTAGCTCTTTATCAGCACTAGCTCGTGCTTTCGATCTAGACCAAAGACGTGATCCTAGTGCAGGTGCTTGTGATCATAGTAAATGTCGTCGTGATTTAGGACACCATCAAGATAGTGATGATTTACCTGAATTTACTCGCGACTCCTAACAAAAACATTGCATTCCCCCCGCAAATCTGCTTAATTCCGTGTCATTAACGGACTCGCACCCCTGGAGGCGAGCCATAACGTATAAAAAAGGAAAAGACCATGGCTAAAAACTATGCTTTAGAAGCCGATCCAAGAGAACGCGCCGGTAAGGGGATTGCACGTTCATTGCGTCGCGAGGGCCGCACGCCCGCAGTGATTTATGGAGATAAAAAACACCCCCTCAACATCTCTGTAAACGAAAATATTGTTAACGTTGAATATAACAAAGGCCACATGTTTACAACATTGTGTGATTTATCCGTCGGCAAGGAAAAACACCTTGTGCTTGCGCGTGACGTTCAATTACACCCTGTTACAGATATTGTTGAACACATCGACTTTCTACGTGTAACACCAAAAACAAAAATCGCTGTGAACGTGCCTGTGCATTTCATCAACGAAGATAAATGCCCAAGTATCGAAGGTAAAGGGACGCTTAACGTTGTTCGCCACACAGTGGAACTTCTCTGCACGGCAACATCAATCCCTGACGCGCTCGAAGTGAACGTTGAAGGCAAAGAGCACGGCGACGCTGTAAAAGTCAGTGATGCGCTAATGCCAGAAGGCTCAACGCCTGTGATCGCAGATCGTGACTTCACAATCGCAACACTTGTTCCGCCGAAAACAGCGGCGCAGGAAGAAGCCGAAGAAGCTGCAGCTGCTGAAGCTGGCGATGGTATCGTTCCAGACGAAGAGGTTGCTGCTGAAGGTGAAGAAGAAGAAAAGTCTGAAGATTAAAGGCTTTACGGCAATGCTAAATTTTTTGAGAAGAGCCGCTGAGGCTCTTTTTATTTCACAAAACCAAGAGGATAGAGCGATGTGGTTGTTTGTCGGGCTGGGTAATCCGGGGAATAAATATAAAAACAACCGCCATAATATTGGCTTTATGGTGATTGATGCAATCGCCGACATGTCCTCTTTTAAATTAAAATTCCAAGGTGACATGACAGAAAAACGCATTGGCGCAGAGAAAGTGATTCTCGTTAAGCCTTTGACTTATATGAATGAATCTGGAAAAGCTGTCGGAAAATGCACAAAATTCTACAAAATCCCACCAGAACGCGTAATTGTGTTTCACGATGAGCTAGACCTAAAGCCGGGAGAAGTTCGCGTCAAAAAAGGTGGCGGCAATGCTGGGCATAACGGCCTAAAATCAATTCAAGCACACCTTGGAACACCTGATTTTTGGCGCGTGCGAATCGGCATCGGTAGACCACAGGGAGAGGGCGATGTCAGCAATTATGTCCTCAGTGATTTCGCAAAAGCCGAGCAAAACTGGTTAGAGACATTAATTGACACCTTGTCTGATGCATCGGAAATGATTATCAAAGACTCACCAGAAGAATACGGCAAATACGTGAAAGAAAAAGGAAAACTATAATGGGATTTAAATGCGGAATTGTGGGACTGCCTAACGTCGGAAAATCAACTTTATTCAATGCCTTAACGGCCACAGCTGCGGCGCAAGCTGAGAACTTTCCCTTTTGCACGATCGAACCAAATGTAGGCCGCGTTGCCGTGCCAGATGAACGACTTGATTCAATCGCCACAATTGCAGGCTCCGCAAATATTTTGCCTGCTCAACTTGAATTCGTCGATATCGCGGGCCTTGTGAAGGGCGCATCACAGGGAGAAGGGCTTGGAAATAAATTCCTGACTAATATACGGGAAACCGATGCCATTATCCATGTTGTACGCTGTTTCGAAAACAGTGACATTCACCATGTCGAAGGCTCCGTTGACCCGCTTCGCGACGTTGAGACAATTGAAACCGAACTGATGCTCGCAGATCTGGAAAGCATAACCAAACAGGTTGAAAACCTCCAAAAAAAGGGTCGGTCTGGCGATAAAGAGATCCTTGCACAAATTGATTTCCTCACAAAAATCAAAGAGGCATTAGAAAACGGCAAGCCTGCTCTCACAGTCGATCCAAGCGACGAAGACGAAGAAAAATGGCAAAAAATGGCACAGCTTATGACCGCCAAGCCAATTCTCTATGTGTGCAACGTATCCGAGGATGACGCAGAAAATGGAAATGATTTGACCAAAAAGGTCGCAGACATGGCCTCCGCGCAAGGTGCAGGAAGCGTCATCATATGTGCCTCAATTGAATCTGAAATCGCACAACTCGACAGCGCCGAAGAAAAAAAAGAATTTCTCGAAACTATTGGTCTAACTGAGCCGGGTCTAAATCGTATTATCCGTGCAGGCTATAAATTGCTCCAACTCCAAACCTATTTCACTGCAGGACCAAAAGAAACCCGCGCTTGGACAACCCCGGTTGGCGTCAAAGCCCCGCAAGCCGCCGGAGTAATCCACACCGACTTCGAAAAAGGCTTCATCAAGGCCGAAACAATCGCCTATGATGACTTCATCGCCTGCAAAGGCGAGCAGGGCGCAAAAGACACTGGAAAAATGCGCCAAGAAGGAAAAGAGTATGTCGTCAAAGACGGCGATATTATCCTTTTCCGATTCAATGTTTGACATAAGTTACATTTGAAATTATTCTAAAAATATGTCAAGACAAGAAACATTTGATGGTATCGCAAAAGGGCTGATGGGGCATGAAGATGAATATGCTGGTAAGGCGAAATTAACCTTACTTGAGGCTAACTATCATCAAGAGAATGTATGGAATTTGCAGCATGGCTTTGATGTCGAGACGCACGGAGCCTCTCACCATTTTGTATATTTATCTGCAATTCTGGGAATGTCAGACCCTGAAATGGATCGAATAATTACTGAATCCAAATATCAAGGAAGCATGGAGATAGAGCAAATTGTGGTGGCTGTCGAAAATACGCTTAAACATGTAACTTTTTCCCAAAAACAGTATGAAACCACTGCCGAAGTAAAAGCCATAATTAAGCAAGGTGCAGAAGAGAATTACACTGTTTTGAGACGAATGGGAGATGAGGGAAACAAGTCAGCATTTTACCTTGGTAGAGAGCAGGGTAAAACTATGGAACAAGTTAGGCAGGAATTTGAACATGACGACAGAAAAATAACCAATGAAGCATGTGCCACATATATGAGAAAATTAGGCGTGGATCAAATGTCGCTTGGCACAGCGAATATAATGTCAGTTGACCCTGTATTATGGATGAACTCTATCAAAGACGGAAGTGAGTATGAAGTTGACGGTCAGGTTCAGACGTATCAAGACATACCACGTATCCCCACAGATAGCCCGGCTTTTGATCGTATGTTCGGCCGTATCGCCCACGCAATTATTGAAATCCAAAGTGACATGACGCGCAATGCGACGAATGAAAATGACGCGCTTAGTAATGTTACGCTTAATGACGTTTATGTTGCAATGCTAACAACACCGGGGCTGGATCAGAGCAAGCGTAATCATGAATTTGAAAGACAATTCGGATTTATTGCACAGCAAAGCCCAGAAGTACAAGCAGACCTAGAGCAATCTTAATCCCGCACCAACGCTTCATATGCGCCGCGCAATGTCTTCGTAATAGGGCCAACTGTATAGTGATGATCATCAATCTGCCCAACAGCCGTAACTTCTGCCGCCGTACCTGTTACAAAAATTTCGTCAAACTCTCCAAGCTCTTCAGGCCTGATAAAACGAATCTCAAGCGGAATGTTATGCTTTTTAGCAAGATCAATAACAGTTTGACGCGTCAGACCGTTCAAAAAGCAATCAGGCTCTGGTGTAATCAACGTACTATCTTTAACTGCAAAAAAATTAGCCGCAGACGCCTCAGCAACATTTCCACGATAATCCAGCATCAAGGCATCATCAAAGCCCTCATCCTCAACGGCATGTTTGGACATAGTATTAATCATATAAAGTCCCGCCGCCTTACTTTGCGTTGGCGCGGTTAATGGGTCGGGACGCCTCCATGGCGATGTTTTGAGCGTAATGCCTTGATCACGTTTGGTTTCATCGAAATACGTACCCCAATGCCACGCCGCCACCGCGACATGGGTCTTTGTCAGCTTTGCCGAAACACCCATTTGCTCACCGCCGCGCCACGCAATCGGGCGCACATACGCATCGGTCAAGTCATTCTCCTTACACACGGCATATTTGATGTCCTCCAATTCATCAATACTGTAAGGTATTGGGTTCATACCAAGCAAAGATGCTGATTTATGAAATCGTTCCGAATGCTCGCGGCTCTTGAAAATCTTGCCATTATACATCCGCTCACCCTCAAAAACAGAGCTGGCATAATGCAAACCATGTGACATCACATGAATTTTAGCCTCGCGCCAAGGCATCATTTCACCGTTTAACCAAATAAAACCATCCCGCTCATCAAAAGGCAGTATCGACATCGTTCTTCCTTATCTTATTGTTCTTCTATAAGATAAACCACAAAGCAGATAATTTGTGAACCATAAAATGACAGATCAATTACAGCAAAAACACGTGGACAAACCTCATATTATGGTTGTGGATGACGATGTGCGTATATCGGAATTAGTGTCACGGTTCCTGCGAGAGCAAGGCTTCATTACATTGACAGCAAACAGCGCAAAAGAAGCCATCAAAGCGCTTGAATTCTATGATGTAGACGCATTGGTCTTGGATGTTATGATGCCTGAAATGACGGGCATGGAGATGACCGCAAAACTTCGGGAGCAGGGCAAAGACGTTCCCATTCTCCTCCTTACTGCGCTAGGGGAAATTGATGACCGTATTACAGGCTTTGAATCTGGCGCGGATGACTATCTCACAAAGCCGTTCGAACCAAAGGAGCTTGCTCTAAGACTTCATGCTATTCTAAAACGAACACGTAAACCCCAGAATGAGACTAACATATACACCATCGGAAAATGGCATTTTGATTCCCGTCATGACGAAATTTCACATGATAAAGACGTCATAGATCTAACGTCCGTTGAGGCAGGTCTTTTACGTGCCCTATGTGAATCTTTTGGAGAAGTGGTGAGCCGTGAAGAACTGGCAAAACGGTGTAACTTAAGTGCAGGAGAGCGCACAATAGACGTGCAAGTCACACGCTTGCGTCGTAAAATCGAGGAAAATACCAAATTTCCGCGCTACCTTCAAACAGTGCGCGGCAAAGGATATATTCTGCGCGCAAAAGAGGCATAAATGAAAAAAAAACGCAGCTTAATAAAAAGCGTTCTCCCGCAAACATTGTTCTTCAGATCACTGCTTATTTTGATCATCCCTATATTTTTACTGCAAATCATATCAACATATTTATTTTTTGACAGGCACTGGACCAAAATGACATCACGTCTGGCCTTTGCTGTTGCAGGGGAAGTAAAATTATTGTCTGATTTTATTGAAAAGTCAGAGGATAAAGAAGAGATTAATGAACTGATTAATGCTGCAGAAGAAAGTTTAAATCTACTCTCAACATACAAAGAAGGCGAAATACTAAATCAAAAGGGTATAAATGAAAGTTCAAATGTGGGCTGGGAGGCTATGATTTTAGCAACACTCTCTCACGAGCTATCTCAAACACTAAATAAACCATATGCCGTGAATGTTGATTTTCAGGAGAAATGGATTGAAATCCGTGTGCAGCTAGAAAATGGTATTCTCAACGTCTCTCTGCCGCAGCGTAGGTTATTTTCTTCAACAACGTATATCTTCCTCCTATGGGTCTTTGCAGCATCAATGGTTTTACTCGTTATTGCCGTCCTTTTCATGCGCAATCAAATCCGCCCTATCCGCAGGCTTGCCATAGCTGCAGAGCGCTTAGGAAAAGGAAGAGAAGTAAGGAACTTTAAGATTGAAGGAGCAAATGAAGTCAGGCAAGCAGGACAAGCGTTTCTCGATATGAAAACGCGGATTCAACGCCAGATATCTCAGCGCACAGACATGCTCGCTGGCGTTTCACATGATCTCAGAACACCGCTAACGCGATTAAAGCTTCAAATCTCGATGCTGGGCGACAGCCCTGATATTTACGAAATGAAAAAAGATGTCGCCGACATGGAAAAAATGATTGAAGGCTATCTTAATTTTGTGCGTGGGCAGGGAAAAGAAAGATCTAAATATATTTATATCGCCAACCTCTTAAAAGAAATAATTATGTCTGCAAAGCGTCAGGGGTGTGATGCTAAACTAGAGTTAAATGATTTAAATCCCTCAATATCGCTTCGAGAAACCGCGTTTAAAAGAGCCTTAATGAACATCGTCAGTAACGCGACAAAATTCTCTGAATTCATCTGGATAACGCTCCGACAAGAAAATGATAGCATTAAAATCATAATCGAGGATAACGGCCCAGGAATTGCCCCAGATAAATATGAAGAAGTCTTCAGGCCTTTCTACCGAATAGAAGAATCAAGAAACCAAAACACCGGTGGCATTGGTCTCGGTATGCCCATAGCTATGGACATAATCCATGCACATGGCGGTGAGATATGGCTAGATAAAAGCGACCACGGCGGTCTAGCAGTGCACATAGTACTGCCATATTGATTGATAACAACTTATTCCACGCTTTATAAATTAAATTCGAATGCAATCGACAAAAAATGCTAACATTAAAAAGTTACTCAAAGAAAATGAAGCAACTATAAAAACAAGCAAAGAATGCCAAACAATAAGCAGCATGAAATAAAAACGACAAGACTTAAAGGCTCATGGCTTAACTCCAGTCTAGCGCAAGCTGTTGTCGCCGTGAATGGCCTTATTCTTACCCTTACAGCTTTCTTTGTTTTTAGTTATTACACGCACACTATCGCAAATGATGAGTATAAAAAAATATCCGAAGATGCTGGGCGTGTTATTTCCAAAAACATCACACAATTAGAAAACTCAATGCGTCTCGTCTCCACGGTTTTATTGCTCTCAAAAGACCTGAATAAAGAAATGCTGTCAGAAAAGATAAGGCGAAACATTCCGAATTTAAGTAAATTTGACCAATTAATTTGGTTATATGAAGAAAGCCCCGGAAACTGGAAGTACAAAACGATTTTTGCCAATGTCGCTATAGAAGAAGGGCTAAATAGAAAATATAATCTCAAGCCAGATAAGCAATTTATAACGCGCATCGTAACTGAAAAAATGTTTAATGAACGTGATTTGATTATAAGGTCGGATTTTGCAGGCATGGAATACGCCGAACAAAGCATTAAGCCATATATAATGGAACGTGGGTTTTCCCTTTTGAAAACAATAGAACCAGGAAATTCAAAACTAGGAATAATAATAGGAGTAAGTAGGCCTTCTGTTCTTTTTGACTTAAATATGAACGCGGAAGAAAAGCTGATTGCTCGTCTAAGAATGAAAAATGCGCAAAACGACCAGCGTTTATTTTATTTGGATGAAAATCCTGCTGAGAGAAAAGAACAAAAAGAAAATATAAATGTATGGTTGGTCCAAAACTTTAATTTTTATGTTGCTGATGCAGAATGGCAAGTATCCATGGAGCTTAGTGAACGAAAAGATATTTCTCTGCTCGCCCGTGTGCCCTATATAATTTTGCTTTTTGGTCTAATACTCACGCTTGTTGGAACATTATTCATCCGAAACAATCAAAACCAGTCTAAAAAACTTGCGCTCATTAATAAAAAGTTGGAACAAAAAAACAACGAATTGCAGCTAGAGGTTTCTGAGCGCCAACGCTTAAACGACGTGCTTATGGTATCAGAAAAAGATAACCGCGCAATTATAGATGCCGTGAGCGATGTTATATTCGAGGTAGACGAGGAAGGGAATATCTTGTTCCTCAGTGCTGCATGGCAAAATATAACAGGGTTTACAACTGAACGCTCAATAAACAACAACATGTTTACGATGCTATATCCGGAAGATCAGTCAAAACAGCAAGAAGACTTCAGTCTTTTAATGAAAGGGCAAAAGCAAGCTTACAGATCATTTACGCGCCTACGAATAGCAGATGGGACATTTAGAGCCGTAGAGCTTGCCGTATCTATGATCAGAAAAGATGAGAATAAAAATCTGAGAATTGTTGGGACGATAACTGATGTTGAAGAACGTCGCCGAGCAGAACGCGCTTTGGCGGAAGCAGAAAAAAAATACAGAACAATTGTTGAAAACGCAGCTGGGGGGTTATATCAACTCACACCCGAAGGGCTATACCTCAGCGCAAATCCTGCTATGGCAAGGATTTTAGGCTATAACACCCCAGAAGAAATTTTGCGCATGGTTAAAAATGCAAACGGAACAGTATACGCAAATCCAGAAGATCGTCGGGGTTTTATAGAAACACTGATAAAACAAGATCATCTGGAGGGTCATGAAACCGAGGTGTTCAGAAAAGATAGAACAAAAATATGGGTAAGGGAGAACGTACGCATTGTTCGTGATGAGCATAACAATATCCTTTATTTTGAAGGGTCTATGGAAGACATAACGCAGCGAAAACAAGCGGATATAGCCCTCATGGAAGCTAAAATTGAATCTGACCTTGCAAGCCGTGCCAAGACAGAGTTTATTGCAAATATGAGTCATGAGCTTCGTACCCCTTTAAATGCAATTATCGGGTTTTCTGATATCTTACAAAAAGAAGTAATGGGACCACTAGGCCAAGAGTCATATAAAGACTATGCCGCAGACATTAACTCCAGCGGGCAAAGCTTGCTGAAAATTATTAATGAGATTCTCGATATTTCAAAAATAGAATCAGGAAATCGAGAACTTAATGAAAGTGAATTTGATAGCCAAAACATTCTACAAAACTGTCTGGATTTACAAAGAAGTAATTTTGGAGAAAAAAATATTATAGTTATCAATGATGCCTCTATGCCTATTATGAAAGCGGAGGAACTCGCAATTAAACAAGTGATTGGCAATGTCCTCTCAAATGCTATGAAATATACACCAAAAGATGGGCGTATAACATTATTTACAAACTATGATTCTGACGGAACATTCAGGTTATCATGCACAGACACGGGCGTCGGTATGACAGAAATGGAAGTCAAAAAAGCGCTCTCTGCATTTGGCCAAGTTGATAATGCCCTAGATCGATCTGGTTCAGGGACAGGCTTGGGTCTGCCTCTTGCACAAGCGATCATGAAAATTCATGATGGGCGCTTGGAAATAATGTCAGAAAAATCAATAGGTACAACAGTTACAATAATATTTCCGCCAGATCGTGTAACGTCCAGAAAAACGGTAAACGAGACAATTACTTTTTAATGCCCAAAATAACCTTTTCTTCGAAAAGATAGGCATGGCTACAAAATTCGCAAACCATCTCAATTTGGCCATCAATACTCGCTTCCCTTATGTCATCCGCGCCCATGCTAAACAAGATATTCTGAACACGATTCCTATCACAGCGACATTTATGCTGTACATCTTTGCGCTCATAAACACGAACACCTTCTTCATGGAACAAACGAAGCAATAGCTCATTCGCTCCAATATCAGGTGCAAGAAATTCATCGTCCGTACAGCTATCAAGCAAGATCATGGCACGGCGCCAATCATCTTCATCAAGGTTACCAACAGGCTGGACACCATCTTCAGGCATATTTTGAAGCATAATTGCCTCCGCGCGCCAGCCACCATCACGACGCCCAACAGCCATTTTAATACCTGTACCAATTTGCTCTGATTGTGCAAAATAATGCTGCACACAATCAACCATCGACGCCCCGCGCAATTCTACAATTCCTTGGTATCGATCCGTATGTTTTCCCTGATCAACCGTGAATGCAATATATCCTTTACCCAAATATTGTGCCAAATGGTTTTGGCCGCCTTCTGTGGTCTTAAGGGCCGCCAGCTTCTCCCGTGCCGCCTCGAAACGTTCTTCATCAAACGAGGCACACGCTCGCACCGCGCCATCGCTCGTGACATCTGCAACCAACATCCGAACAGGTCCGTCTCCTTGTGCTTGTAATGTGAAAATCCCCTCGTACTTCATCATCGACGCCAAGGCAAGCGCAAGTACAGTTGTCTCTGCAACAAGATGCGCAACAGGCAAAGGATAATTATGCGCATCCAAAATTTGATCAAGGACATCGCCCACACGAACAATACGCCCCCGCAGGTGAGAGCTCTCAAGCTGAAATGGTTGTGTGAAATTATCCTGCGGCATTATGATTTAATTTTGTACCCTGTCTTAATCATAAAATACGAAAGTGAAACGAGAACAGCATTACAAGAAAAAAGGAAAAATAATCCAAACAAGATATTCCCATCGGCATGACCTATAAATCCATATCGAAAACCATCAATCATGTAAAAGAACGGGTTAGCAAAGGCCATCATCTGCCAAAACTCAGGCAACTGTTCAACAGAGTAAAATGTCCCAGATAAAAAAGTCATCGGAGTAACAACAAAATTCGTAACTGCGGCAATATGATCAAACTTATCAGACCAAATCCCCGCTGCTATCCCAATAGTACCAAGAAGTAATGTCCCTAAAAAAGAGAAAGAAAATATAATAAAAATAGAATAAATATGGATAGGTGCAAACAAAGACAGAATACAAGTCGTGCAAACCCCCACAATAAGACCGCGCAAAACAGCCCCTGCCGCATACCCCAGATAAATTTCAAGCGCAGAAAGTGGTGGCATCAAGACATCAACGATATTGCCTTGAACCTTTGAAATGACAAGCGAGGAAGATGTATTGGCAAACGCATTCTGCACCATTGTCATCATAATTAAACCAGGCGCTAAAAAGGCAAGAAACGGAATATCGCCAACCATGCGGCTTTCACCTCCAAAAGCCAAAGCAAAAACCGTATAAAACATCAGTGTCGTAACCATAGGCGCAATAATGGTCTGCGTATAAACATTCAAAAAACGAAACACCTCACGCCGCACGAGCGTGAAAAGCCCGATACGGTTCAAACCTCTAATTTTTTTTTCATCTGTGGTGGAATTAAACATGGATATCCGCGCGTTATGATCATAAAGTTATAAATATGGAAGCATATAAAAACAAGCCCCGAAACAAGAACAAAACCCCGCGCATCCCGCGTAAAATTACGCCAACTTATCTGCATAATTCAGGGCTGTATTACCTAGAGCGTTTTTCCGCAAGCAAAAATCATTTTAAATTTGTCATGATGCGCAAAGTAAAGCGCTCCTGCATGCATCACACCGATCAAAATTACGAAGAATGCCAAAAGATGGTCGATGAGCTTGCGGATAAGTTCGAACGTTTGGACTTGCTTAATGATGAGGTCTACGCCCGCGCCGTTATCACATCACTTAGGCGGCGTGGATTTTCACGCACAATAATCATGAACAAAATGCGTATGAAGGGAATAGAGGCAGAACGGGCATTAGAAGAACTAAAAAAGATAGACGAGCAAAACGATAACGATGAAGATCCAGAGCTTCAAGCCGCTTTGAGGCTCGCGCGTAAAAAAAGAATTGGGCCTTATTTTATGGGCGAAGAGGAGGATATGAAAAAATCTCTCGGTAAATTAGCACGCGCAGGCTTCTCATACGACATCGCTCGCAAAGTTCTAGAGTATGAAAGAGAAGAGGGTGCATTTTAGCTTTTCCAAAAATGCGGAGAAAGCATAACAAGAATTGTAAACAGCTCAAGTCGTCCCAGCAGCATCCCCGCAGATAAAATCCATTTAGCACTATCAGGTAAAGGCTGGAACGTCCCAGTGGGGCCAATGATTGGCCCCAGACCAGGGCCAACATTCGAAATAGATGTTGCCGCACCGGACATGGCCGTCATAAAGTCCAAGCCCACAAAAGACAGCGCAATTGCTAAAAATGAAAAGCCCAGTGCGTAAATAAAGAAAAACCCCATAACAGAACCAGGAACATCTTTGGGCATGGGCTTACCATTATAATGCGGAAGAAAAACCCCATTTGGGTGTAAAAGCTTGGCAATTTGGACTTTTGTCACGCTATAAAGCACCTGAAACCTGAACAGTTTAATTCCACAGGATGTCGACCCCGCACAAGCCCCAACAACCATAAGGAAAAAGAACAAACTTACGGCAAAACCACCCCAGGCATTGTAATCACCCGCACCATATCCAGTCCCGGTCATGATGGAAACAATGTTAAAAGAGGATTTCTGAAGTGCCTCGGTAAAACCTAAATGATCATGCGAAACAAGGTAAATCGTCATCATGGTAATACAGATCGCTAAAATCGTAAAAAACCATTGAACCTGAGAATCGTGGAATAGGGATTTAACATCACCGCGAATTGCTTTCACATATAACAAAAAGGGGATACCTCCCATAATCATAAAAATAGTAGCCACAAACTGTGGCGAATAAGTTTCATAATGAGAAAAGGATGTGTCAAATGTTGAAAAACCACCTGTGGAAATTGTTGTCATCGCATGCGTGACAGCATCAAAAACTTGTAATCCAACAAACATATAGCAAACCGCACATATACCTGTCAAAAAGGTGTAAACAACAGCAATAGAACTCGCTAGCTGCGCCGTTCGGGGTAAGGCTTTCTCGTTCTCCGAAAGCTCGGTCACAAAAATTTGCATCCCACCAACCTTCAAGAAGGGCAACACAGACATCGCCATAATGATAATCCCGATGCCACCAAGCCATTGAAGCGTGGCACGCCAGAATAAAATCCCTGCTGGTGCGTAATCAAGACCAACAATAACAGTTGATCCAGTCGTTGTAATACCGGACATGGCCTCGAAGAATGAGTCTGTAAAAGACATTCCCAGGGATGAAAACCAAAAAGGCAGCGCACCAAAAGTCGGCAAAATCATCCAGACGGAATTAGTCAATAAAAACGCTTGGCGTGTCGTGATATTAAAAGCTTGACCGGATGTGCTGAGTATCAAAGCGCCCCCAAAAAAGGCAGTGATGATGATACACAGCATAAAAACTTTCCAGTCATCATAACCAAAGTAGAAATCTGCCAGCATGGGGAAAACCATGCTGAGGGACAGAATAGACAGTAAAACACCGTTTACATATAGAATTGGCCGAATATCCAAATTAAAATGCCCTTTTAAAAAGACCTAAACAATTAAAACTAAAAAAGAAGCGCATGAAACTGCGCTCCTTTATAAACAATTAGGGTGTAATAAACATCTTACTTAAATGAGACATTAACGCGTCGATTAGCAGGCTCACGCACGTCATCTGATGTGGAAACAAGTAACTCTTCCTCACCAAGACTATCTATAGCCATCATGTCTTCACTAACACCCAAAGCAACAAGGGCATCACGAACATTGGATGCACGTTTAAAGCCAAGCTTTTTATTATAGTCCTTATCACCAGAGGTATCGGCATAACCGTTAATGATAACCTGCTCAGGTGGGTTCTTTGCAACTTCCTCTGCTATGGCTTCGATCACATTCTTGGCACCAGCACTCAGCTCAGCAGAATCCCAGTTGAAAAATACAAGATATAGGGCGTCTTCAGGAACGAGTGGAGGCAGCTCTTTAACAGGTTCCTTCGGAGCAGAAGGTTGCTGAACTAGCCCTTCTAACTCAGCTATGGCAGTCAAAAACTCTTGCTTGCACGTCACAACTTCCTGTGATTTCCAGTTCTCCTCCTGCTGTTCTATCCAGCAATCAAACTTAACCTGCGCCTTAGCAGCAGTAGCGGGAGCAACTTCACGCGCCCCCAAATCATAAGCAATAATGAGTCGCCCACGAGCACCAGAAAGCTCTTTTATGTGCGGATTGCTGAGATTCCAATCTGTCACTGGCTCAGGCATTACAGCTTCCCCAGCCGATGCTGCCAAGCCTTTGCGCGCAAAATGTAATGCGTCTGGATAATCAAAAGCTTCATCCAGCTGAAAATTCGCAAAGTCCTTATATTCCGATGCAAGAGATTGTGCGAAAGGGCTTCCAACATGCTCCGCCTGATTTAAGGCTTCTATTTCACTGTATGTGTCAAACACCGTACAACCACCGAGTGTCAGAACACCCGCAGTCAACATAATGGCGCGCATGGGTCTCATAATATTGCTCCTCAAAACTTTTACTATCTTTTATTTATTAAATCTTATTATCGCACTAGAAAAAATGAATCTACTATCTTTAATAAACGTTTACATCATAATTCTTATCTACAATTAGCAAAAATGTAAAGTTTAGTTTGTAATTTAGACAGCAATAGTTGGTAATAAAATAATTCTTATGTCTTTTTGCATTGCACAAAAAATGAAAAATGTCTAAAATTAAAACAACAAGCATTGTCAGATTACACGAAGGAAATAACAGTGAGCGTTAATAAAAAATCTCTAGTAGCAAAAAAAGCGGCGATGCTGGTTGAAAACGGCTTCTGTGAAAGAGAGCTAATTCAGGCTGAATCAGTATTGAAAAAAATGGCTGTTGATACACGAATCATATCAGTAATGACACCACTGGTTAAATCTTGGCGAGAAGAAAAGCAAAAATCAGAGTCAAATTGGAGTGAAAAATACGCAGCTGATAATTATTTGAGTAAAGCTATTCCTACGGATTACGATATTTTGGTTATTCCTGGTGGAGTAAGGAGTATCGATAAGTTAAGGCAGGCAAACGAGCTTAAGTCATTTATTTCTGGTTTCCTCGACACGGGCAAGCCAACAATTATTTATAATCAGGCTGTAGATCTTCTGATGTATTATCAAATGGCGAATGGCTATTCGATCGCTGCCAAAGACAAAATATGTGACAAGCTTAGCACCGTAGGTGGACGCTGTGCCTCAAAAAACCTCGTTGTCAGTAAAAACCTGATCACATTATCACGTTACCGTGATATCGATGAAAAGCTCATGCACGCAATTTCTAGCGTTTTAAACAATGAGACATATATTGAAAAAATAGTTTCATCTGATACCCTGCCAAAGTCTCATCAAGCGGCTTAAGAAAAAGGGATCGTATGCGCGCAGAAATAGAAGAAAAAGCAAACGAAATCACAGAAGCAATCTCTATCCTTCGGAGGCATCTTTGACTGGGAGAGTGCACTTTCTCGCCTAGATGAACTCAATGCGCTTTCTGAGGACCCGGATCTATGGGCTGATTCAACCAAAGCACAGATATTAATGAAAGAGCGCACATACCTCGTTCAGTCCATCGACTCTGTCAATGAAATAGAAGAAGATCTGCAAAATATACTTGACCTCATAGAGCTTGCTGAAGAAGAAAATGACACAATAGTTATAAAAGAAGCGGAGCAGGGATTAGAAATTCTCAAAAAGAGAGCCGCTCGTAAACGGCTTGAGGGTCTATTATCAGGCGAGGTTGATAGTAATGATGTCTATCTGCAAGTGAACGCAGGAGCAGGAGGCACTGAAGCCCAAGATTGGGCGGAAATGATCCTTCGTATGTATATGCGGTGGGCTGATTCGAAGGGCTACAACTATACAACATTAGAGCGCAGTGAAGGCGAGGAGGCAGGGATCAAATCGACAACACTTAAAATTGAAGGGCATCAGGCTTATGGCTGGATGAAAACCGAAACTGGCGTGCATCGTCTGGTACGAATATCACCTTTTGACTCTGCTAAAAAACGCCATACAAGCTTCGCATCCGTATCTGTCTCTCCCGTTATAGACGATACCATTAACATCGAAATAGATGAAAAAGACCTTCGCATAGACACATATAGATCAAGCGGAGCAGGGGGGCAGCACGTGAATAAAACTGACAGTGCCGTAAGGATTACACATACACCGACAGGAACCGTCGCTGCATGTCAAAATGGCCGGTCACAACATCAAAACAAAGCTACAGCAATGGAAATGCTCAAGGCGCGCCTTTACGAGGCTGAGCTTCAAAAACGCGAAGAAGAGCAGGCTGCCGAGCATGGCGAAAAAACAGATATTGGTTGGGGGCACCAAATTCGCTCGTATGTCCTGCACCCATACCAAATGGTAAAAGACCTGCGAACATCTGTTGAAACTTCACAAAGTCAGGCGGTACTAGATGGCGATTTGGATATGTTTCTTGAGGCTTCACTCGCCCAAAGGGCTGGAGAATAAAATAGGTATAAAAATCTGTATATTTTCCTTGCGATTCTATCGTTAACATAATATTATAACTGTCCGTTCAGTAAGGAAGTTCAAGTCATGGATTTACGAAAACTAATTTTATCAACGTCATGTTTGGTTTTTTTAACGGCTCCGGCTCCTGCTGCCTGGGATCAAGATAATCAAGAAAAACAGTTTAGCGCACGTTCTAGCGTCCAGGCACAATTAGAGCGTTTGGAAAGAGAAAATGAACAGCTTCGTAATGCCATTACACAAATGCGTCGCAATGCAAACAAGGAAAAAGAAGATCTTCAAAATCAATCATACAGCACACAAATTCAGGCATTAATTCAAGAAAATAAGAGGCTAATCGCTCAATTAGATTCAGAAAGAAGCCAAAATATTGACGATCTATCTGTAAGCAAAATATATTCCTTAAATCAAGACAATGACCGTCTTACTATGCAGCTCAGAGCCGTAACGGAAAGCAATCAGCGTATCATGCAAGAGAATAGGAGGCTGCGGGAACCAGCAAATATCGCGGCACTATCAGATACTTCCTCGCTAGAAGCAGAAATCAAGACTCTAAAGCAACAGAACCAGAGACTAAAAAGTGAAAAAGAAAACCAAAATAGGCTATTGGCACCTTTAAAGGATAAGATAGCTAAGCTAGAACAAGACAATTCGAAACTTAAAAAGAAAACACAAGATATTGAATTAGCACTGAAAACAGACTCGAATTCCCTTGAAAATAAAGTGCAGGAAAAAATTGAAGGCCTTGAAAAGAAAAGCCAAGCCCTTGAAGCCGAAAAAGAAAACCAAATCAGTGTACAGGCCTCTTTAAAGGCTAAGGTTGAACTTCTGGAGCAAGAGAATTCTAACTTAAAAAAAGAATCCCAAGGCATTGATTTACAAAGAAAATCAGATATAGATGGTCTTAATAGTAATGTACAGGCTCAAAGTCAGGAAATCACCAAGCTCGAAAGGGAAATAAAGAATTTGGAGCAAGAAAAAGTGGTTTTAAATTCTAAGCTTAGCGAACTTGAAAGAAGCCCAGCGTCAGTATCCCAAGCCCCAAACACAAAAGTAACAACACTTGAAAATCAGATAAAGGTTTTAGAGAAAGAAAAGACAGCTCTAAGCAAGAAGCTCAATGAGAAAAACGACATTATCACAGAAGAGCCAAATGAAAATATTGCACTTTTGCTGGCCCAAAACAATAGCCTGCGAGAAACCATCAAAGCACAAACAGATAGCCTCAATGAGAACGCTACTGTGGTAAAGAAAGTCGAAGCGCTTATAACTGAGAATCTAGGTCTAAAGAGGCAACTTGAGTTTGAAACAAAAGCAAAATACTCAAACGATGAAACGGCTCAAAATCTTGTGAAGAAAAATCAAGAATTGATAGAAAGTTTAAATGATGCAAGAGCACAAGTTGAACAGCTCCAAGGTTTGACGGAAACAGTAAAGCAATTACGCATGAAAAATGACTCCTATGCGCAGAGTGTTTTAAAAGAAAAAGAAAACAATTCTCAAATTACGGCTCTTAAACAACAAATGAAGGGCCTTCAAGAAGAGATTAAAAAGAAGGATGATCTAGAATCGGCGTATCGCGCGGAAATAGGCGAGTACCAAAAGCGAATAAAGGATGCGGCAATTGCAAGTGACATAGATGAAGATATAACGGCTCTTCAGTTAGAAAATCAGGAGCTAAAAGCACGTATCCAGCTGCTCGCTGCAAAACAACAAAAGAAATCAGTTGTTTTTAGGGAGGACGGAGAGGAAACCGTGCCTAACGCACCTTTGGAAACAGATACGATAAAATCAACTGTGACTTACATTAAACCCAAAAAACAAGTGACCACAGAAGTAGAGGGTGTGAAAATAATTGAAACATCCTATCCAAAAGTCGATAAAGTAAAACCACTTCTGAATGCTAACGGTAATCACATTTATGAATCCGTTAAGCCGCAAGAAGTAATCTCTCAAGAACTTTCGGACAATAGCACAAGCACAACGACCCTAAAGCCAGAAGACCTTTTAAGCCAAGAGCTTAAACCATTGTCACAAAAATAACGAATTACTTGGATTTTTTGCTATCACTTTCATCATCTGACATATAAGCCATGTTAAATGGAGGCATCATCTTAATTGCATTCTGATAGATTTCCATATTCTTACGAGCGATCTCTTCCATATTTTTAGCCTGAGGGAAAATATTCTCCATGTTTGGAATGCCTTCAAAAGATTTTGCAATTTGTTCCTTAAAACGCTCTTGGTTTTGCTCGAACATATTCATACTCTGTTCAAGATAGCTAGGCAGCATGGCTTTCGCACTGTTGCCATAGAAGCTAATCAGCGTACGCATAAAGTTTGTTGGCAGCAAAGTTTCATCAGTAGATTCCTGATCTGCAATAATCTGAGTTAAAACGCTTCGTGTAATGTCATCACCACTTTTTGCATCGATTACGACGAAGTCATGATCCTCTTGCACCATCTCGCACAAATCATCTAGCGTGACATAGCTGCTACGCCCAGTATCGTAAAGACGGCGATTAGCATATTTTTTGATAACAGTAGGTTTACGCGTTCCATTGCTTTTATTGGCCATGTTGCACCTTTAATTTTATAATGAATAAGAATATACTTTCTATTATGCACAAAATTAAACAAATAAAAAGAACTCATAACTCATTTGCGCAATATTTTTTTTATGCTGCAACATGATTTGGGAAAAAGAATGAGAAGATTAATACATCCTTTATCCGTTCATTTAGGCATGGCCGCCGCCAATATGGAAGGTATTGAGCACTTCACTAAAACCTGTGGCGACACATTGTCACAGGAAGATGCTGTGCAAATGGTGCGCGGCATACAGACGTATCAAAAAAGTGATATTAAAGCGCCAGATCTTAAAAATACAATACTCTGGCAACAACGTAATGGCACAAAGCTAATAAAACCATCCAAGCAAGAAAAACATGGGGGAGGGAGGCCACTAATCTTAATTCCCTCGCTCATAAACAAGTCAAATATCTTCGATTTGTCAGAGCAAGACTCAATTATGAGGTGGCTACAGAAAAATAAAATCAACGCAATTCTCTTTGATTGGGGTAATCTTGAGGATGATGAGACGATAGAAACGTTGATAGAAAATAGACTAAATCCTGCCCTTGAATACGCATGCGACGATGCCAGTGAAAATGAAATAGACGTTCTGGGATATTGCATGGGCGGAACGCTTTTTATGGAGAATTTCGAGAAGATACCAGTAAAAATAAGACGTATAATAGCTCTCGCGGCCCCATGGGATTTCAAGGTAGAAAGCTCAAAGTTTTCCAAGCAGGTACGTATATGGTCACCCATGGCTTTGTCCATGATGCAAAAACGCAGAAATCTTCCTGCACAGTGGATACAGGCTCTTTTTGCAAGCATTGATCCAAAAGGCTCAGCGCGTAAATTCGTCGAATTCTCAAAAATGGACCCAAGCAGTACAAGGGCACAAAAGTTTATAACTGTAGAAGACTGGCTCAATGACGGCGTAGACATACCACATAATATCGCGCATCATTGTATTCAAAAATGGTTCATAAAGAACGATCTATGCCAAAAAAAAATTACGATGCCAGGCACAGATCTTCTTATAGTAGCATCTAATAAGGATAAGCTGGTGCCTTTTGACTGTGCGGAAGCATTAACCAAAAACATTACAAACGCTAGAACAGAAATCCAAAAAGCGCAAACAGGGCATATAGGGCTCATTGCAGGAAAAAATGCGCAGCAAGATGTTTGGGTGCCGATCAAATATTGGTTGCGATCATAATAACATTTTCTACTTGATAATTTTGCGCGTTTGGATAGTGTAGCCACTCTACTCAAACTTAAAAACGGATGATGCCCATGGACGACCCCATTGTAATTGTTGCAGCAAAAAGAACGGCAATCGGAACACTCGGTGGAGGGCTCTCATCAACAGCTGCAAGTGATCTGGGTGCAACAATCATAAAAGCTTTAATGAAACAAACAGGCATCAACCCGATAGAAATTGATGAAGTTCTTATGGGGCAAGTTCTAACAGCAGGATGTGGCCAAAACCCTGCGCGCCAAGCATCTATTAAAGCAGGCATTCCAGATTTCAGCACCGCATTGACAGTGAATCAGGTTTGTGGCTCAGGTTTGCGCACCATCGCTATGGGAATGCAATCAATACTATCTGGTGATGCAGACATCGTAATTGCTGGCGGACAAGAAAATATGAGCCAGTCCCCGCATACGATGCATCTCAGAGAGGCTGTAAAGTTTGGCGATGCAACGGCGCGCGACACAATGATTGTTGATGGCCTGTGGGATGCATTCAATAATTATCATATGGGCATCACCGCTGAAAATATTGCAGAAAAATATAAGATATCTCGCGAACAACAAGATGACTTCGCCGCGCACTCTCAAAACAAGACAGAGAAGGCCATGTCTGAAGATAAGTTTGCAA
Organism: uncultured Micavibrio sp.; assembly: GCA_964352375.1. Taxonomy (GTDB): domain Bacteria; phylum Pseudomonadota; class Alphaproteobacteria; order Micavibrionales; family Micavibrionaceae; genus UBA1672. The sequence goes on along the minus strand of CAYGSA010000001.1, from coordinate 47,251 downwards.
GCGAAATTGTCCCAGTAGAAATTAATACCCGCAAAGAAACGGCCATTATAAGTAAAGACGAATTTCCTCGTGCAGGCGTAACAGCTGAAGGCCTTGCAAAACTTCGCCCCGCCTTTAAAAAAGATGGAACAGTGACAGCCGCAAATGCGTCTGGCATTAATGATGGCGCCGCCGCAACACTATTAATGCGTAAATCAGAAGCAGAAAAAAGAGGCCTAACACCGATGGCAACGATAAAATCATGGGCGACACGTGGCGTTGATCCATCGGTTATGGGAACGGGCCCAATCCCCGCATCAAAAGCAGCACTTGAAAAGGCTGGCTGGAGCGTATCTGACCTTGATCTGATAGAGTCAAACGAAGCCTTCGCGGCACAAAGCCTGTGTGTTTTAAAGGAAATGGGCTTCGATGCTGAAAAAACCAATGTTAATGGCGGTGCAATTGCTTTGGGTCACCCTATTGGCGCTTCAGGCGCAAGAATACTGGTAACACTGCTGCATGAAATGGCGCGCCGAGACGCAAATAAAGGTCTTGCGACGCTGTGTATTGGTGGTGGAATGGGAATAGCAATGTGCGTAGAGCGTTAGGAAGAATAAAAAAATGAATAAAAAAATTGCAATAGTAACAGGCGGAACAAGAGGCATCGGAAAGGCAATTTCGAAAGCGTTGAAGGAAGATGGCTATAAAGTGGTTGCGTCTTTTCAAAACAACGAAGAAGCGGCACAAAAATTTCGGGATGAAACATCGTGTTCAACAGTAAAATTCGATGTTGCAAATTTCGAACAATGCCAAGCAGCGGTACAAAAAATTGAGCAAGAATATGGAGATATTGCAGTGCTTATTAATAACGCTGGAATTACACGCGATGGCGTACTGCACAAAATGCCATTAGAAAATTGGAATGAAGTCATTCAAACAAACTTGGGCTCTTGCTTTAATATGTGCCGTGCCGTCATGACGCAAATGCGAGAACGCAAATTTGGCCGCATTATAAACATCAGTTCAATCAACGGCCAAAAAGGTCAGTTCGGCCAAGTCAATTATTCGGCGGCAAAAGCAGGTGTTATCGGTTTCACAAAAGCATTGGCATTAGAATCTGCTGCAAAAAACGTGACCGTCAATGCTGTTTGTCCTGGCTACATTGAAACAGATATGACTGCGAATATCCCACAAGATGTTCTGGATTCAATCATTAGGCAAATACCTGAAATGCGCATGGGTAAACCAGAGGAAATAGCAGCAATAGTCTCTTTTCTAGCATCAGAAAAAGCAGCCTTCGTAACAGGTGCAACAATCTCCGCCAATGGCGGACAATACATGGCATAAAAAGAACATGGCTCGCGTTATTCTTGAAAGAAAATATGTAGCAAAAGGCTCTATGATTATTAAAGAAGGGGATGATGCTTATTCCGCCTACCTTATTCAATCAGGGTCTGTGCGTGTTTTCACAAAACGAAACACACAGGATCATGAACTTGCTCAATTAGGCGTTGGTGATATTTGCGGCGAAATGGCCCTCATTGGAGATAACTATCGCTCCGCCAATGTACAAGCATTAGAAGACTGTAATCTCATTGTTATTACACGCACCGCATTTGAAGATAAGCTAAGAAACAGCGACCCCACAATTCAGGCTATCGTAAAAATGCTGATAAGCCGAATGATAGCATCCAACGAAAAAAGAACCCAAATCTAATAGTTGTGCGCAAAGCAGCATACGGGTACATTAAGCATATTAATAATTCAGATTGAAAGCGCATCCCATGAAAAAAATCTTGGCTGGCCTATTGCTTATAACCATTATTCTGATCGCAGGCGCTACTATTGCACCAAGTTTTATAGATTGGAATGCATACAAGTCACAAGCCGCGCAAGAGGTCAAGAAGCACACAGATCTTGATATGGTAATGAATGGAGATTTAAATTTCTCAATCTTTCCAACACCACGATTTGTTGCAGAAGCAGTCAGCATCAAAGCCCCCATTCAAAAGAAATATAATGAAATTGTATCTTTCGATCGTTTAGAAGTCACTGTCAAACTGGCACCTCTCTTGAAAGGTCAAATAAACATTGCCTCCATTACGATAACACGCCCGAATATTTCTATAGAAAAACTTGAAGATGGTACAATTAATGCACAAACTGAAAAGCTATCAAAAAAGAGTGAAGCGAAAGTAGAGGCGACACCTCCCCCTGCCTTGGATATTGCACTGGACAATATTACCATCAAAGATGCGACCTTTTTGTTTTTTGATCATGCTACTAAAACTGAAACGCGCCTACAAAACATCAATGCTGATCTAGCGGCAAAAACCCTGCAAGGCCCTTTCGAAGCACAAGGTTCATTATTCATCAGCGGTAATTCAATAAACTTCGATATAAAAACGGATGCTTATGACGCAAATACAGGTCTTATAACGCCAAATGTAAAGCTGACTTTACAGCCGAGTGGCCTAAGCGCACAATATAACGGCGTAATCAGTACGGGCGATGAGCTGTCACTTCAAGGCCAGACTGAAGTATCAGTCACGGATCTATCGACTCTCATACCTGGCGCACAAAAGGGAAATTCATTTTCAATGAAAGGGTTGCTAACCGCCAATGCAAATCAAGCAAGCTTCAAAAACTTAAAAATTATGCTGGATGATCAGGAGATTATGGGCGCATTTAAGACGCAAATCTCACCCCTTGAATATAGCATATCCTTGAAATCAGCAGATCCGCTGAACCTTAGAAGCGTCTTGGGTGATGCTAGCCCTTACAAAATAGCCGCTTTTGATGTCGCCATAAAGGGGAATGAAGAAAAATTCGAGTTTTCCGCGCCCTCTCTAAAGCTAGACGGCAGCATATTTAAAATGAACGGAAACGTAAGCGCGCTCAACCAAAAAAGAACGAGTGTGAGTACAAATATTTCAGTTGATACACTGAACTTAGATGACCTAATGCCCGCCCAACAGTCAAATTCAGCGGATAGCTCAAAAACATCTCCTAAAGAAGCATTAAAAAGGCTGATTTTACCCTTTGACTTGAACTTGAAGTTTGACGCGGCCACCCTTCTTTTTGATAAAAAACAAGTCAAAGGACTACAATTAGACGCCGTATTTACCGAAAACGCAGTAACACTTAAAAATCTCTCTATTGAAGATGCGATAGGCACTAAATTAAAAATGAATTCAGAAATAAAAGCTTTAAACGGCGAGCCTCAAATCAGTACGTATATTGATCTGACATCGCAAGATATTAAAGCGGCTCTAACAGCCTTGGATATTGATGCGCAAAGCCTTCCATCAAATTTAAGCACCTTAAGTGTAAAAACAAAATTGGATGGCGTACTTGATACACTCAATATAACCTCAAATATCAAAGCCTTGGGTGCAGAAATTATTGCAAAAGGTAAAGTGATGAACGCAACACAAAAAGCAGCGCTTGAGAACTTGATACTTCAAATCAAACACAACAGCATGGCCAAAGCTTTAGAAAATATATCAGGTATCTCTATATCAGATAAGAATCTACAAAGTTCTGTCGATTTTTATGCGAAGATTAATCAAAAAGACCAGACTTACACCCTGTCAGAAATAAAGGGCGATTTGTCGGGAATCTCGGTAACAGGCAATCTCAAATTAAATATTGGAGGCAAGGTGCCAAATATTAAAGGCGATCTTGAATTTGGGAAATTAACTCTGACCGCTTTGGCAGAAAAAAAACAGGCATCCTCTTCTGAACGCTGGTCAAAAGAGCCAATAGATGTTAGCGGTCTGCATGCCGCAAATGCAGATATTAATCTCAAAGCCGCATCAATAAATTACGGCGGCTGGCCTCTGGAAAAACCAAGTCTCCAAATAAAATTGAGAGATGGAAATCTGGACATCACAGATTTAAAAGCTCAAATTTTTGGTGGAACTATCAGTTCAACAATAAAAGCGCAAACAAACGAACAGCCACGACAACCTATCTATTTCGAGAGCGCATCAAGCTTTAGTAACGTAGATATAGGAAAACTCGCAAAGTCATTAATTGGCACACAAATTGTAAAGCTATCAGGGGCGGGGGACGTAACTATGAATATCAAAAGCTCTGGCGCAAGCATTGCCGCACTCATCTATGATCTTAGTGGTGACGGAAAAGTCGATGGCAAAAATATAATGCTGCAAGGAGTAGACGTCACAAAATTCGTACGCGCTCTTTCAGATAACAGCAAGCCTGGCGACACGTTAACAGGCATCTGGAAAGGAACAACAGGCGGTGGCAACACACAATTCGATACACTCGATGGCGGCTTTGTAATTAAAGAAGGCGTTGTTTTCTTGAACGCAATAAATTTATATGGAAAACAAGCCCAAATAGAAACAAACGGAACGCTCAGCCTCCCCAAATGGACACTGGATACAAAACATAAATTGATTGTGAAAGGAACAGATGAGACGCCATCTGATGTGCCGCCATTTGAAATATCATTCAAAGGGTCATTAGATAATCCGACACAAACATTCGGCCAAGGTTTATTGAACGATTACCTGAACCGAAAAATTCAGCGTAAATTCAATAAAATTCTTTCCGAGAAACTGGGCGTTCCGATGCCGTCCAATGATAACGTGCAAAATGCTAGCCCCGATCAGAATAAGGAAGAGCAAAAACCCAAAAGCGTAGAAGACGCAGCAGAAGAGGCCATAAAAGGTGTTTTAAAAGGGCTCTTGCGCTAATTTACTTTGCAAGTCATGCAACACGAAAACACGAAGGGCACTTGATAAGTTGCCGTTATTCCCTTCATCTATTTCAGAAATAAGGACGTTTAAGGAAACGCCGCGCTGCGCAGCAATAGACCGTAAGGCATCCCAAAAAGGCTCCTCTAAGGTAACGCTTGTCTCATGACCTGAAATTCGAACTGATCTTTTCTTAATCACTTGGCTTTATCATATCAAGCGGATTAACCCACTCTTTGAATTGCTCTGCATTCATCAAACCAAGTGCCTGCCCAGCCTCAAGCAAGGTCGAACCATCCGCATGCGCCTTCTTTGCAATCTTAGCGGCATTATCATACCCAATATGCGGATTAAGTGCAGTGACAAGCATCAAGCTTTCGTTGAGTAATTTATCAATACGTGCTTCATTCGCTTCAATCCCAACAACGCAATTATCTGTAAAGCTGTTACATCCTGACGAAATCAAATTAATAGATTGCAACACATTATAAATCATCACAGGCTTGAACACATTAAGTTCAAAATGGCCATTTGACCCTGCAACACTGACCGCGGTATTATTGCCCATAACCTGAGCGCAAACCATAGTCAGAGCCTCACACTGCGTTGGGTTCACTTTGCCGGGCATAATCGAAGACCCTGGCTCATTCGCGGGAAGATCAAGTTCGCCAATACCACACCTCGGACCAGAGCCAAGTAAGCGCACGTCATTGGCAATCTTCATGAGCGAAACCGCCAAAACATTCAGCGCGCCAGAGAGTTCGACAAGTGCGTCATGCGCAGCAAGAGCCTCAAACTTGTTCTCAGCGGTCACAAAATCCAGCCCCGTAATAGCACTGGTATGCGCTGCAAATTTAACATCAAAGCCAGCCTTGGAATTGATCCCTGTACCAACCGCTGTACCGCCCTGCGCGAGTTGCATTAAACGAGGCAAACACGCAAAAACACGCTGAATACCAAATTCAATTTGTTTCGCATAACCAGAAAACTCCTGCCCCAAAGTCAGGGGGGTAGCGTCTTGTAAATGTGTGCGCCCAATTTTAACAATATTCGCAAATTTTTTCGCCTTCGCATCCAGCGCATCGTGTAAATGCTGTAGGGCAGGGATAAGCTCATGGTGAACTTGTTCACCAGCCGCAATATGCATCGCGCTAGGAAAGGTGTCATTTGATGATTGCCCCATATTCACATGATCATTGGGGTGAACTGGCGTTTTACTTCCTCGCTCACCACCCAAAATCTCAATGGCTCGGTTTGAAATCACTTCATTTGCATTCATATTACTTTGTGTGCCTGACCCTGTCTGCCAAACAACCAGAGGAAATTCATCTAGAAGTGTACCATCAATAACTTCATCAGCTGCCTGAAGCATCGCATCGCCAATCTTTTGATCAAGCACACCAAGCTCAATATTCGCAAGCGCAGAGGCTTTCTTTTGAACCCCCAATGCACGTATAAGCGGGGCAGGCATTTTCTCGCCACCAATTTTAAAATTCTGCAAGCTACGCTGTGTTTGAGCCCCCCAATAGCGTGTTGTATCAACCTCAATTTCACCAATAGAGTCTGTCTCTATGCGGGTCTGTGCGGGGTCAATTTTGGGTGCGGCTTCACTCATGTTTAAGTCTCCTTAGTTTTGCAGTAATTCATCATAATCAATATTTTCTGGATTTAAAACTGTAATATGACCCATTTTGCGGCCCGCGCGTGCTTCAGATTTGCCGTATAAATGAATATGCGCATTCGTCATGCTTTTAAATGCGTTAATTTTATAGATGTCATCACCAATAAGGTTAATCATAAGTGCGGTGTCTTGACGTGCAGGGTCAAGTGCATCAAGGCCGCATACGCAGCGCACATGATTTTCAAATTGTGACACGGCACACGCATCAAGGCTCCAATGCCCTGAATTATGTGTTCTGGGCGCAATCTCATTCACAAGCAAATCACCACTCTTGGTCACAAAATATTCAACGGTTAGCACACCGCGCAAATCTACGGCATTCGCAATTTTCTCCGCAATATTGCGCGCCTGTTCATCAATATGCTGCGCTTGCTTTGCAGGATAACGTGTGTGATGTAAAATATGGTTCTTATGTTCATTCAACATCGGCCCATAGCTTTGTGTTCTCCCATGATGATCACGAGCAATAACAACTGAAATTTCACAATCAAAATCAACAATATCCTCAAGAATTAAATCCTGCCCCTCATGCTGTTTAAAAAAATGACGGAGGTCAGGGTCTTCTTTAAAGCTTTTAATTTGCCCTTTCCCATCATAACCAAAACGAGCCGTCTTGATTATAAATTTATCGGCGCCAATATCATTTATATCCTGAATAGCTTGCCATCCAGCTGTTTTAATTCCAAGGTCATTTAAAAAACTTTTCTCGACAATGCGGTCCTGAGAAACTTCCAAAAGCCTCTTTTCAGGAAAAACACTATTTTTCTTTAATGATTCTAAATACTGAATTGTTTTAACTGGAATATTCTCAAATTCATAAGTGATGAAATCACATAGATCACTAAAAGCCTTCAGCGCCTGTTGGTCACCATAGTCTGCTATGATGGTCTGCCCTGAAACCTGAGAGGCTGGGGCGTTGCTTTCAGGGCAAAAAATAACGGTCTCAATACCAAGATTCGCCGCAGCCTGCGCACTCATTCGCCCAAGCTGACCACCACCTAATATACCTAATTTAATCTTTTGGGAATTCGGCAACGTCTTCACTTTGCTTTGCACGGTATTCTTTCAACGCCTGTAAAATCACGGCGTCCTGAGTTCCCAGAATAGCAGCGGCCAATAACGCCGCATTCTTTGCGCCTGCCATACCGATAGCAAGCGTGCCCACAGGAATTCCTCCCGGCATTTGTACAATAGAGAGCAAGCTATCCATACCGTTTAAAGCTTTACTCTCGACAGGAACACCTAAAACAGGAACAGGCGTATAACTTGCAATCATACCAGGCAAATGCGCCGCTCCACCGGCCCCCGCGATAATCACTTTAAGGCCACGCTCTTCGGCCGTTTTAGCATAATCTAGCATTCGGTCAGGCGTACGGTGCGCTGACGTAATCCTGCATTCATGAGGAATATTGAGCAAATGAAGCATGTCATGCGCATGTTTCATAGTCTCCCAATCCGATTGAGATCCCATAACGATGCCAACAAGAGGGCTTTCATCTAAATGTGTCATATAAATTATATAAGGCAGGTGAGGGGATGAAGCAAGAGAAGAAAGTCAAAGAAAGCTATTAAGCTATAATGTCATCAATTAAAGCGCTCTCAAGTTTTTGAATCATATCTTTTAACCAAAGCTTCTTTTTCTTAAGCTGTTGCATGTGCAGCAGGTTAACAGGAGTGTCACTGTTCAGGGCTTTCTCGATCACATCATCCAAAGCCTGATGCTCTATTCGATACTCAGCAAGCTTTACACGCAAGTCTTCTTGATCTTCTGACATAATTTTATTTATACACCGATTCAAAAAATAAAGTGAACAATACCACATAATGACTTGTTAAGTAACAAAAAAATGCATAAAAAAGAATCATGAAAAAACGTATAGCCATATTCACAAGCGGCGGAGACTGCGCCGGATTAAATGCAGTCATGAGAGCCGCCGTTATACGTGCCCATGCGCTTGGCTGGGAAGTCATAGGCCTTCAAAACGGAACCGCAGGGCTGCTCGAAAACCCGCCCCGTTATCGCATTTTAAAACCCGACGACTTCGATGGCACAGTGATGCGTATGGGCGGAACGATTTTAGGAACCACAAATTCACGCAACCCTTTTGCCTACGAAATGGACAATGGCGAAATTAAAGATCGTTCTACCGAGCTTGTAGAATCACTTAGAGATCTTGGCGTTGAATCCCTTATCGGAATTGGCGGGGATGGAAGCTTTGCCATCCTCAACAGGCTCGTAAAACAAGGGGGCTTAAACTTCGTTGGCGTCCCAAAAACCATCGATAATGACGTCAATATGACCGATTTTGCTGTAGGATACGACACGGCTGTGACAATCGCTACAGAAGCCTTAGACCGACTTCAACCCACAGCCGCCAGCCATGACCGTGTGATGATCTTAGAGGTCATGGGGCGTGATGCAGGTCATATCGCACTCACATCAGGCATTGCAGGAGGGGCAGATGTCATCCTCATCCCTGAAATTCCATACACGATAGAATCAATCGCAAAAAAGATTAATGACGTCAAGGAAACGGGCCGTAACTTTGCGCTTGTCGTTGTCTCCGAAGCTGTCAAAACGCCCGACGGGCGAAAGCATGAAGTCGTCTATCATGGCGGAGAAACTCGTTACGGCGGAATTGCAGATTATCTGGGCGTTAAAATCGCTGAGGCCACTAATTCAGAAACACGTGTTACTGTTCTTGGTCATGTGCAACGGGGCGCCAGCCCGACATATAATGACCGCATTCTGGCGGCAGCTTTTGGGATAAAAGCCGTAGAATTAATCGAAGATGGAAAGTTCGGCCGTATGGTGGCATGGAAAAACGAATCAGTTGTAGACGTCGCCATTGAAGATGCTATTAAAAAGTGTCACATCGTTGATTTAGACGGAACACTGGTGCATACCGCACGTGCTCTGGGCATCTCTTTCGGGGATTAAAGGGCAAATAACCATTTGAAACTTGCGTAATATGTTATGTAAGTCTAAACTACTGTAATTATTAGATGAGTTAAGTTAAGCGAAAACGCCCTATGCTATACGTACAACAATCCCTTGGACCTGATGAAGAGCTCATACACGTCGGAAAATTTCACTGGATGTATACAATCAATGCCTTCATGTCGATTTTTTGGGGGTTGATTGGTGCAATTATTATCATGGTTGGCGCGTATAAAATTTATACATTTTTAGGCAAGCTTCCACCGGGAATTGGTTTTTTTGAGTCTATAAAAATTATTCACCCTGGCATTAGGGCATTCTCGTTTTTGTTCTTCATTCTCGGCCTCGTAAAATTTGCGCAAATGATGGTTATAAAGGTCACTACAGAGATCGCAATAACAAATACAAGACTAATATACAAGCGCGGCTTGATCGCACGCCAGGTCGGCGAAATTAGCATTGACCGCATTGAAGGCGTCAATGTTCTTCAATCAGTATTAGGGCGAATTTTCAATTTTGGACGCGTGATGGTGCGCGGCATGGGGGTCGGTGAAGTCGTCCTCCCGCCAATAGAGGACCCCATATCGTTTCGAAGAGGGATAGAGGAGGCAAAATCACGATGAATAAAAAATCTCCAAACAAACAACGTGCAAACCACAGACAACCAAAGTCTTTCCAAGATCATGAGCTTGAGAAGATGCTCGTTTCCGGAGAAGAAATAATACTTCGCGCAAGATTACATGGTGCGATATACTGGAAATCAGTGGCTGTGCTTTTATTGGCACTATTTATGTTTTTTGTTATCCAGCCATTTGGTTTTATCTTAGGTGTTGTAGGCATTTTAATGCTTTGTGTTGCAATATTAACGCAGCATTACCTTCTGCTCGCAATTACAAATAAACGTGTACTTGCTCGTTACGGCTTATTGCAAATGGATGTTGTTGATATCCGCCTCAGCAAAATCGAAAGTATAGATTTGGAGCGTATGCTACCTGGACACCTTTTTGGTTATGCCTCCGTTGTTGTGGCTGGTACAGGTCAACGCCTCATTCGTGTGCCCTACATCGGCAATGCAGAATCCTTCCGTCGCTATTATAATGAAATGGTACTTGCTGAAGAAGGCAACGAAGAAGCGGAAGAAGAAATTCGCCAGCAAAAACAAGAAAAATAAAAAAGCCGACTAAAAAATCTAGATAGATCATCTTGCACCACTCTTTGATTATGGTATATTGTGATCCATGGCTCGAAACATATACAACCCAGATGCAATAAACGACTTCCTCCGTACACAAACGGATGAAACATCTGACCGCGCCTTGGCGAGTATATGGTTATCGCCTTAAAAAAAGCGATGATGCGGGAAGATCAGTTCTTTGCTCTTGTTTCGCAATACCCAGAAGACGCACCAGAATGGCTCACGCCCGCCAAATTCGAGCAAGGCGGTGTCTATGCCTTTGACCCGGACCTCACAAACGGTTCCGCCGATACACTCCGCCACATCAAAGACTGGATCGGTGGCGCGCTGAAAGAAAATGACCCTTGGGTAAATGATCTGGACGATAAAGGCAGACCCAAAGCGCTCATGCAAATCGGCTCACTCGCAGATGCATATTCAAAAGCAGACAAAGCAATGCGCGCCAAAGCCAGCCAGCTCCGTGAGGAATTCGCAAATACCGGCGCGGCCTTCAAAGATGACGAAGCGGCAGGCCTCATCAAAACCGTCAAAAATGTTAGCATCCAGCGCGAAGTCAACGACAAGATGCAAACCGAAGACGGCTGGCGCATCGTACAGCTCCTCAGCGCAAAGGCACTCGACGTCGAATCCGCGCAACTCGGCCATTGCATAGGAAACGGAAATTACGACGATAAAGTCGCCAATACAGATCGCTACCAATATTACTCCCTCCGCGGCCCAAATAATAAGGCACACGGCACCCTAGAATTCATAAACGGCGTCCTCACACAATGCAAAGGCAAAGAGAACGCGCCCCACGCTCCGACTATTTCGCCCCGATCAAAGAGTTTATTAAGGAGAATAAATGGAAAATCACCGAGAGCGCAGGGCATACAGGCCTACTTGAAAAAGGCGGTGAATATTATGAGGTTGCAAATTTACCTGTTGGATTCAGTTATGATCGCCAACTTAAAATCACACAAGCTAAGTGGCTGGAAAGTCTACCAAACAATTTGAGTGTTCGAAATCTATACTTATATGATTGTTCAAATCTAACACGAATAGGAAACAGCTTATCTACAACAAAAGGGATATACCTAACAAATTGTGATCGATTAATTGAAATTGGTGATGGGGCACGTTCAGAAACTTCGGTGATTTCATTAGATGGATGTGAAAGTTTAGAAATCTTTCCATCTGGGAGTATGCACGCGAGGCCGTCCACCCGCTGCAGCCCGAAACAGAGCAAGACACGCCCTCAGGGCCATAACCCTCTTGCGTCAGTTTTTCATCCCGCTATAGTACATATTCCACAACAATACGGGATATACTAACATGAGCCATAAATGGGACAAATCTAAACTCGTCAGTCGCTACGTCACCGAGGGGCCAAAAAGCGCGCCGCACCGCTCTTACTATTACGCGATGGGCATGACAGAGGAACAAATCCACCAGCCTTTGGTCGGTGTTGCAACATGCTGGAATGAAGCCGCACCCTGTAACATCGCGCTCTCCCGTCAGGCGCAAGCCGTTAAAAAAGGTGTCGATGGCGCAGGTGCTACGCCGCGTGAATTCACAACAATCACCGTCACTGACGGCATCGCAATGGGCCATGAAGGAATGCGCTCCTCACTCGTCTCCCGCGAAGTCATCGCCGATTCAGTCGAGCTCACAATGCGTGGTCATTGTTATGATGCGCTCGTAGGTCTCGCAGGCTGTGATAAATCGCTCCCTGGTATGATGATGGTGATGATCCGCCTCAACGTGCCAAGCATATTCATGTATGGCGGCACAATCCTTCCCGGTAAATTCAAAGGCAAAGATGTTGACGTCGTCAACGTCTTCGAAGCAGTCGGCCAACACGCAACAGGAAACATGTCAGACGAAGACCTTCATGAGCTCGAATGCGTAGCATGCCCATCCGCAGGCGCATGCGGAGGACAATTCACCGCCAACACAATGGCCTGTGTCTCCGAAGCCATCGGCCTCGCACTACCAAATTCAGCAGGAGCGCCCGCGCCCTATGAATCACGCGACGAATACGCCTCTGCCTCTGGCGCTGCAGTCGTGGAGCTTCTTAAAAATGGAGGCCCAAGGCCACGTGACATCGTAACACGTAAATCTCTCGAAAACGCCGCCGCGATTGTCGCAGCAACAGGCGGATCAACAAATGCAGGGCTTCACCTTCCAGCAATGGCACATGAAGCAGGCATAGATTTTAACCTCTTCGATGTTGCAGAAATCTTTAAGAAAACACCTCTCATCGCAAATCTTCGTCCTGGCGGAAAATACGTCGCCAAAGACCTCTACGACGTAGGCGGGGTAGGGGTTGTCTTGAAAGAACTTCTCGATAACGGTTACCTCCATGGTGATTGCATCACAGTAACTGGAAAAACCCTGGCCGAAAACCTTGAGGGCATCAAACTCCCCGAAGACCAAGATGTTGTCTTCCCCGTGAAAACACCAATCCATCCAACAGGCGGCGTTGTTGGCCTGAAGGGTAATCTGGCCCCCGAAGGTGCAATCGTCAAAATCGCAGGCCTCGAAGAGCTGGTTTTCGAAGGTCCTGCACGCGTGTTTGACGGCGAAGATGATTGCTTCAAAGCTGTCCAAAACCGCGAATATGAAGAGGGCGACGTGCTCGTCATCCGCTACGAAGGCGCAAAGGGCGGCCCCGGAATGCGTGAAATGCTCTCCACCACCGCCGCACTATACGGTCAAGGCACAGGCGGTAAAGTTGCCCTCATCACAGATGGCCGTTTCTCCGGTGGAACGCGTGGCTTCTGTATCGGTCATGTCGGCCCAGAAGCAGCCGTTGGCGGCCCGATTGGCCTCATCAAAGACGGCGACATTATCCGCATTGATGCTGAAGAAGGCACAATGGATGTGAAACTCTCTGACGAAGAACTAGAAGTCCGCCGCAAAGCATGGAAGCCACGGAAAACAAATTATAATTCAGGGGCAATCTGGAAATATGCACAAACCGTAGGCCCTGCACGCGATGGAGCGGTCACCCACCCAGGAGCAAAAAAAGAGACACACACTTTTGTTGATCTTTAAAACCGTATTTTTAGCGATGGTTTTGTGCGTCATTGGCGCACAAACTTATGCTAAGCCGTTCGAATATCAAAAGGAAATTGATGCGCTTTACATGACACGCGATGGAGCACCGCTTTGGATGGAGGGCAACAAAATCAATGAGAATGGTAAGGTCCTTAATGAATATCTCCAAAAATCATGGCATCATGGTCTGAATCCCAAAAAATACAGTGTCAATTTCGATGATTTAGAGCCTGTACAAAAAGAGATACTTCTCACGCAAGCCTATGTAAAATATGCGCGTGATCTTAGTGGGATGCGGATTGAACCAGAGGATATAAACCTTGATCCAAATCATTGGAAACGGTCAATGAGTGCCAAAACAGCAATAAAAAAGCTGAATCAAAACCAAACATCAATAACACAGTTTCTTGAAAACTTATCACCGCAAACACAAACATACAAAGCCCTAAAAGCAGAGATGAGCATAAAACCATCAAGGGAGCTTGCCTTAAATATGGAACGACTACGCTGGTTGCCAAGCAAAAACCCGCGACGTTTTATCATCGTAAATATCCCCTCAGCGCGTTTATGGGCGATTGAAAAAAACAAGACCATGTTTGAAATGCCCGTAATTATTGGCCGCAAAGACCGTCCAACGCCATCATTTATAACGAATATTACAGGGGTGCGGTTTAATCCAACATGGACAATCCCGTCCACAATCAAAGAAAAAGACATTTGGCCAGAATTGAAACAAAACCCAGCCTATTTACGAGACAAGGAAGTGGAAGTTTTTAAAGAAGAGAAAACAATAGATCCAACCATAATAGAATGGGGTGCGATGTCACGTAAGCAGCTCCACGCACTGCGCATGGTTCAATTACCAGGACCAGAAAACCCGCTCGGTAAAATCCGGATATTAATGCCTAATAATTACAGTATTTTTTTGCATGACAGCAGTGAACTAGGGTTTTCTGATCTGGAACGTTCTTATTCATCTGGCTGTGTCCGTCTGCAAAATCCAGAAAAAGTCGCGCACTTTATTTTGCAGCGAGACGTAAAAGCTTACCTGAAAAATCAACAAACAAAAGATATTTTCGCGAAAGAAAAAATCCCTGTCCGCCTTCTGTACCAAACAGTTTGGCTAGGCGCAGGTCAAAAAATAATCTACGGACAAGACATCTACGGCTATAATAAAAAACTTGCTATAGCCCTTGACAAAATAAACGGCCTCCCGGATCTTGAGCAAGATTAAAAAGAGCGCAAAATAGTATAAGTCATTATTTCCTTTACACATTATCACAATTATTGTAGAAAACTCTACCGCTATAACATGAACGTACTAAAACTGCGTAAATAAGGTATTGAGGAAAAAATGAGTAAGACGTTTTTCGACACACAAAACACAAATGAACAGCTTGATAAACAGCGCCGTGATTTATTAAAAATTGGCAGTGCAGGCCTTATTGCATCAATGATACCATTCGTGTCTGCCCGAAGCGCTGCCGCCGCAACAAACAACGGCACATGGAAAATTGCATTCAGGCACGCTCACACAGGTGAGAGCTTCTCAGGTGTATACCGTGTTGGCGACAAATATCTGCCCGAAGCCTTTGAGCGCATAAATTATGTTCTTCGCGACTTCCGCACAAAGGAAGTCTTCCCGATGGATCCGCATGTGATTGATATTCTCTCGCTCATCCATAAAAAATTAGATGCGAATGACCCGTACAGCATTTTATCAGCATATCGCAGCCCGAAAACAAACGCGATGCTCGGCGGCAGGACTCGGGGCGTGGCCTCAAACTCGTTCCATATGTATGGTCAGGCAACTGATATTCGCATTTCAGGTTTTAGCTCTAAAAAAATTCGTAATATAGCGCAATCTTTAAAGGCTGGCGGCGTAGGATATTACCCACGCAGTGGTTTTGTTCACGTCGATACAGGCGCCGTACGCACATGGACGACATAGGCCGATGATTGGCATCGCGTTAGGTGCAAATTTAAACAGTATATACGGAACGCCCGATCAAGCATTACAAGCTTGCCCACAACTATTCAAAGATCATGACATTAACGTCATCAAATTTTCAAGCATCTGGAAATCGGCGCCCGTACCAACCTCTGACCAGCCTTGGTATCACAATGCCGTATGCATCGTAAAAACCAATCATAAGCCTGAAAACCTTATGAAAACCCTCGCAGAAATTGAAAACAAAGCCGGGCGTGTACGTAATATAAGAAATGAACCACGCGTGCTTGACCTTGATATCCTGTTTTATAACGATGAAATATATGAATTGGACAAACTGAAGCTCCCCCATCCCCGTCTTCAAGAGCGCGCCTTTGTCCTTTATCCTCTAAACGAAGTTGCACCTGAATGGGTGCATCCAGTTTTAAATATAAACCTGAGTGAAATGTTAGAAGCCTTACCAGAACAACAAATAGAGCGCGTCGAATATGCCTAAAACCCAAATCATGGGCGTCGTAAACGTTACCCCAGACAGTTTCTCTGACGGCGGCACATATGATGGCGTGCAGCACGGCCAAAAACTGCTTAATGACGGCGCAAATATCCTCGATATAGGCGGAGAGTCAACAAGGCCAGGCGCAAAAACAATCCATCCAGACGAAGAAATAACCCGCATAAAGCCCGCCATAGAAGGCCTTAATGGTACGAATATATCCATCGACACAAGAAACTCTAAAACAATGCAAGCCGCAATAGAGGCAGGCGCAACCATGTTAAATGACATCAGCGCCCTGCGTCATGATCCACAATCCGTAAGTGTCGCCGCACAAAGCAAGCTCCCCATCTGCCTGATGCATATGCAAGGCAGCCCGCAAGACATGCAAAATAGACCGCAATACGAAAACGTTATAGACGAGATTTGTGCTTTCTTTGAAGAACGGCTAAATTTCTGCTCTCAAAACGGTGTAAATCATCAAAACATAATTCTAGACCCCGGTATAGGCTTCGGCAAAACGCTGGAGCATAATGTAAAAATCATCAAGAACCTGCACATCTTCAAACAATTTAAATGCAAACTTCTGCTCGGAGTCTCTCGTAAAAGCTTTATCGGTGCCATTGCAAACGAAACTGACCCACAAAAGCGTCTCTCAGGGTCGATCGCAGCGGCGTTATACAATATTGATCATGTTGATATTCTAAGAGTGCATGACGTGAAAGAAACGCGTCAGGCGTTGGCCGTTTTTGACGCAATATCAATGTCAATGTCATAGGCATTCGAAACCTGACGCAACACTGATCCACTGATCTTGCAACTCGAATAATCGTAAACATCCCACGGAAAGGCATCATCCGGATCGGGGTAAAATTCATATAAATGCGCATTCCTAAACCGTGGAGCAGGTGAAACACCGTAAATCTCACCAAAAGCACGCATAACACCACCATGACACACGGTCAAAGTTGGCCCTTCAAATCGTGATAGCGCCCTCATCTTGCCACGCTTCACACGCGCAAAGAAATCTTCCGGAATTTCAGCATTAGGAATAATGGGCCACCCATCCAATATCGCCTGACATTCATGATAAGGCACCCCCTCAAAGTCGCCCGCATGAAACTCAGCAAGATCAGCATCTTCAAAAATAGGGACATCCAGTGCTTCGTTCAGAATATGCGCCGTATCACGCGCACGTGAAAGATTAGAATGAAACATCGCCACGGGTTTGACCTCTAACTGCGCCACAATATCACGCGCATGATTCGCTTGTTCAACACCTGTCTCAGTAAGTGGAGAATCAAGTGACCCCGCCATAATCATGGCACGGTTTGCCTCAGTTTCACCATGACGGATCATATAAAAATGCTTAGCTGGAATCATGCGCTCTCCTTATTTTTATGTCAGCATAAGAGCCGCGTTCATATTCCGCAAGGTCGAGACAATACTTTGCGCCGCCAGCACAGAGCTTTTTGGGTTTTCAGGGTCAGGCAAATTCTCAATACGCGCATTCAGCGTAGAATAATCACTCCTAACCGTGATTTCATGTGCATTGCCAACAGCATCAGGATCAGCCCAGATCTCAACGCGTGTCTCTTGGGCGCCGATACCTGCAAAACTTAAAGACGCAGCAACATTAACATTAGCAGGAAACCCCTTAGCCGCCTCCAAAGCATTCCCCTCAAAGATACACATCTTTTCGCTAATCGCCGCAAGATCAAGTTCATGTTCAACAACATAAGGTGCACCAGAAAATCCAAAAGGAGGTTTCGACGATGCAATAAGAGAAGAGCGAATGCCCATTTCTTTCATGGCTCTTACACCATCTAATCCACAAAGCGCCCCTGACGGTAGATAGGCTTTTCCTTTAGATTTATACACTTCATCAACAAGATGTGGATAAATCAAAAGCGCGGCAGAGCTAATAAATAATATATCCTTCCCCGCAGCAAAAACAGGAGCCCAAAGATGCGGCACAACATCGGCGGGAAGACATTCAACAATAAGATCACAGCGATCTGCCATCTCTTCGAAACTAACATTGGAAACATTAAAGTTTTTATTGCTCTGCGGATCAGAAACACAATCAAGCGTAAATCCATCTGTTCCTTCAACCATAGCCTTCGCCACAGCGCCACCAATTGCTCCAACGCCTGCAATACCGACTTTGATTATCATAGCTTGTCACCTTCCGTAAAAAAGTCATAATAGACACATGGAGCAATGGCAAGATGAATCAATAATATTAGCCGCCCGCGCACACGGGGAGAGCGGAGCAGTTGTGTCGCTATTGACACGTGACCATGGCCGTCAAGCAGGCTACATGCGCGGCGCATCATCATCAAAAAACCGTGGAACACTCGAAGTTGGCAACATCGTAGACGCAAACTGGCGCGCCCGCACCAGCGACGAGCTAGGCAGCCTGAACCTGGAACTCTCTCGCTCCACCGCTGCACGCATCATGAAAGACCCCCTAAAGCTTGCCGCCCTCCAGTCCGCTTGCGCCCTATGCGATCAAGGCTTACCTGAAAAAGATGGGCATGTAGGTCTGTATAAAGGTCTTATAGCGCTCTTCGAAATACTAGAAACCGACATATGGGCCGCAGGATATATCATGTGGGAAATCGCATTTCTAAAGGAGCTAGGATTTTCTCTTGATTTAACGCGTTGCGCGGGGGGAGGGGATAATGATAAACTCGCCTATGTTTCCCCCAAAACAGGATGCGCTGTAAGTCTAGAGGCTGGAGAGCCATACAAAGATAAACTGCTTCCGCTCCCAAATTTCTTAAAGCCCATCGCAACGCTACCGAACGAGAGTGATGTCATTACTGGGTTAACCCTCACTGAATATTTTCTCCGCCACTGGGCCTTTGCGCAACACAACCGTGGACTGCCTGAAGCCAGAGAAAGACTGGGCTTGCGTTTTAGCGAGCAATCTGCCAAAACGGATCAAATAAATACAAAGCTAGCCGTGTAACAAAACAGAGTAATCATGTCAAAAAACAGCGCAAATGATATAATTTCCGAAGTAATTGACCAGCCCATGGGTGAAATTCTTTCGGATCGCTATCTCTCCTATGCGCTATCGACGATCATGAGCAGATCACTGCCCGATGTGCGTGACGGCATGAAACCCGTGCACCGTCGTCTGATGTATGCGATGTATCAGCTAAAGCTAAATCCCAATCTTCAGCCAAAAAAATCAGCCCGCGTGGTTGGTGATGTCATCGGTAAATATCACCCGCACGGTGATACTGCTGTGTACGATGCAATGGTTCGTCTCGCCCAAGATTTTTCACAGCGTTATCCGCTCGTGGACGGGCAGGGAAACTTCGGAAATATTGATGGTGATAACGCCGCGGCCATGCGTTACACAGAAGCCCGCCTTACAGATGTTGCACTACTATTGCTGCGCGGCATTGACGAAGACGCCGTTGATTTCCGTCCGACATATGACGGCTCAGAAAGCGAACCTGTTGTTCTGCCTGCAGCATTTCCTAACCTCCTTGCAAATGGCTCCAGCGGAATTGCAGTGGGGATGGCGACGAACGTACCTCCACACAACGTTGAAGAGCTTTGCGAAGCCATGTTGCTCATGCTTGAAAAAGATCCCTCAGTTGCAGAAATTTGCGATATCGTCCAAGGCCCCGATATGCCAACAGGCGGAACACTGGTTGAGAAAAAAGAAGATATTGTAAAGGCCTATGAAACAGGAAAAGGCGCATTCCGCATCCGTGCAAAATGGTATAAAGAAGACCTAAAGCAAGGGCTGTATCAAATCATCGTCACTGAAATTCCCTATCAGGTACAAAAATCAAAGCTCATAGAGAAAATCGCTGATCTGATAAACACCAAAAAGCTTCCGCTCCTCGATGATGTGCGCGATGAGTCAGCTGAAGACATCAGACTCGTCCTTGAGCCAAAGAACCGCAACGTTGACCCGGATATATTAATGGAGGCTCTCTTCCGCGCGTGCGATCTTGAAACACGCTTTAACATGAACCTAAATGTTCTTGAAGGCGGTATTGTTCCAAAGGTCATGAACATCAAGGAAGCCCTTCAAAATTGGCTGAACCACCAACAGGAAGTCCTTGTCCGTCGCTCACGTTTCCGCCTCGAAAAAGTTCTGCATCGTATTGAAGTGCTTGAAGGATATCTGATCGTTTTTCTCAATATTGATGAGGTCATTCGTATCATTCGTTTCGAAGACGAGCCAAAACAGTGCTTGATGGACACGTTTAAACTCTCTGATGTCCAGACCGAAGCCGTCCTGAACTTACGTTTGCGACGCCTGCATAAGTTGGAGGAGATGGAAATCCGCACAGAGCACGACGCGCTTGCAAAAGAACGCGACGAACTTGAAACACTCATCGGCTCCGAAGCGCGTCAATGGACACGCATCAAAAAACAGGTCAAAGAATTGAAAGCCATGTTCGGCCAAGACACTGAACTCGGCCGCCGCCGCACTGAAATTGGAAGCGCCCCAGCCCCTGTACTGGTTGATCTTGACGCCATAATGATCGAAAAAGAACCCGTAACGATCCTTTGTTCATCTCAAGGCTGGATCAAGGCCATGAAAGGCCATGGCATCAAAGCAAAAGACATTAAATATAAAGATGGTGATCGCGGCCAATTTATGATTGAGGCACAAACAACGGATAAACTTCTTATCTTTGCAACAAACGGACGATTCTACACTCTCGGCTGTGACAAATTACCCTCAGGCCGCGGCTTCGGTGAGCCTATTCGCATAATGGTTGGTTTGCCAAACGAAGCAAACGTGAGCGTCATGCATCTCCATAAAGCAGATACGAAAATGCTTGTGGCATCGTCTGACGCACGTGGCTTCATTGTAAATTCCAATGATGTTCTTGCCCAAACAAAATCAGGAAAACAAGTGCTGAATGTCTCTGGTAAAGTCAAAGCCATGATCTGCCGCTATATGAAAGAAGACGATGATCATATGGCGGTAATCGGCAAGAACCGCAAAATGCTGGTCTTCTCACTTGACGATGTGCCGCAAATGACCAAAGGCCGAGGCGTTATATTGCAAAAAGTCAAAGAAGGCCTGTCTGATGCAAAAACATTTAACCTTGAAAAAGGCCTTGAATATAAATACGGCGCAGGCACAACCATCCTCGAAGACATCGAGCCGTGGATCGGGAAACGCGCCGCCGCCGGCCGCCTCCCACCAAACGGCTTCCCAAAGAGCAACCGATTTGATTATAAGTTTTAGGAACTAATCTAAATACGCGGGAAACTTCGGCAACCTATAAATATGCTTTGGCTCGTGCTGGATAATCAAAAGCGCATCATAATCCTCAACAAGCTGCTCCAACTTCGCAGAAGATGCACGCGTTTGCTCACCGCCTTCTCCATCTTTAACATCATAATTAAACGAAGGCACACCATCATTGATACGGTTTTCACTAAAATGCCACTGATCACCAGAAAGAATAACTTTACCCGCATTTTGGAGATCAAGCATAAGCCCCATATGCCCAATGGTATGCCCCGGCAAAGAAATAAACTGCACAAGTCCGTCACCAAATAAATCAAAATCCCCCTCTATAATTTGAGTTTGTTCAGGGCGCTCTAAAAAATAAGAAAAATTACCTGGCTCCAAATGAACATCTTTCGCCTTTTCTGGTTCATTCTTCATAAGGTTAAATTCAGAGCTTTGAATATAAAGTGTTGCATGTGTAAATAATCTTAAATTGCTGGAATGATCTCCATGACCATGAGAAACAGCAACATGCGTAATATCTTCTGGCGTTAAGTTTATAAGGTCAAGCTGTTCTGACAATGTTTTTTGAACACTAAGCTCAAAATAGTCTGATGTCTTACCGTTTTCAGGTGCTGCAATCAAAGCCTCAGGAAGCCCTGCATCCCAAAGCAAGGTATTATTACCATGCTTTATAATGTAACAAGAGGAAACAAACTGCTTAGTCTGCCCTTCATAGTCATCATCAATGGAAAATATACCTAAATTCAGAACCTTAACCATTCCGCAATCCAAACGATAAAGCTTAACAGTATCTTGAGCATAGGAAATGCCTGAAAAAGAAAGGATAAAGAGAAAAGGTAGCAAAAAACGCATAAATAAAAATCCTCAAATAAACAAATTAAGATGAATATAAATCATACATCAAGGAAATTCAACGGCCCCTGGAGTCTTCCGGAATGGGTTTTGAGGACGTTCTCGTACAGGAGCACCGTCCTCTTCAATATTATTACTGTCCTCAGTCAACTCATCATTATCATACTCATCATCCGCGAACGGCTTGGTAAGCTCTTCTTTTAGTAAAATTAAAGTCAAACGTCGGTTTCGTGGGTCAAGAGGGTTGTCTGGAACAATAAGTTCCGTATCCGCCTTCCCCATAACATTGTTGAGCCGCTCCGCGGGCATGCCAGAATCCTTCATCACACGGCGTGAGGCATTGGCACGATCCGCAGAAAGCTCCCAATTCGTGTATTGAGCACCCGCAGCATATCTCGAAGCATCGGTATGTCCTCGAATAGAAATCTCGTTGGGCATATCAAGAACAATCCCTGTGATTTCTGACAGCAAATCCTTGGTTTTTTGAAACATATTGGCACTGCCAGAAGGAAACATCGATTCATCTTCTTGATCCACAATTTGAATACGTAGACCCTCAGGAGTCATATCAATAACAATATTATCACGCAGCTTCGCAAGCTTAGGATTTTTTGCAATAGCCTTTTCAATCTTCTCTTTGGCATCTTTAAAACGCTTTTCTTCGGCTTTCTTACGCACTTCATTAACTTTTGACGTCACTTCACCCCCACGTTTTCTTTGCTGCGTTTGCTGTGGCGGAATAAGTGGGTTAACATTGGATGCCATAGCCCCCTGCGGGGACATTGTTAACCCGCCCAAAACCCCTCCAGCACCACTCGTGCTTTCAGAAATAGCAGGATGACTTGGGTTGAAATAATCAGAAATAGCATTTTTTTGTTCCTTCGTAGTCACATTTAGCAACCACATCAAAAGAAAGAACGCCATCATCGCCGTCACAAAGTCAGCATATGCGACCTTCCACGCTCCACCGAAATGCGCATAATCAGGGTCAATAATCTCAATACGAATATCACCCATATATTTTAACCTGTCGGAGGCGGCAGTTCATTTAATATCTCTTCCAATTCAAGAAAGCTCGGCTGCAAACTATGCGGCAGAGCCTTACGTGCAAATTCAACGGCAACCTGCGGCGCAGCGCCAGTCAAGAAAGCAACAATTCCAACTTTCAAGATCTTGTAATAAAGCACCTCGGTATCAGCGCGCTCTGTCATGGCTTGAGATATAGGCCCAACGATACCGTAAGACAACCAAACCCCAAGAAATGTTCCAACAAGTGCACTCCCGATCATTTTACCCAAAACTTCTGGTGGCTCAGAAATGGATCCCATTGTTTTAATAACGCCTAAAACCGCAGCAACAATGCCAAGGGCAGGAATACCTTCCGCCATATGGTGCACAGCATGACCAGGATGGTGCTCATGGTGTGCAATCTGCTCAATTTCCTTATCCATAAGCGCGCCAAGCTGAACAGGGTCTTCATTGCCGAGTGAGATAATGCGAAAATAATCACACACAAAATCAAGCGCGTGGTGATTACCATGAAATTTCGGATATTGGGAAAAAAGGTCACTATCATGCGCATTTTCAACATGGGGCTCCAGAGCCAAAAACCCCTTGGAGCGTGCAAGCTTAAACACGGTAAACAACATGCTTAAAAGCTCTATATAATCATCCTTGCTATACGCTGTAGGTTTTACTAATGACTTAAAATATTTCAAAGTGTATTTAACGGTCTCCATTGTGTTACCAATTAAGAACGCCGCGCACGCACAACCCATAATGATAACAGTTTCAGCAGGCGTCGCAGGCAGAATAACTCCTGTCAGAAGCTTCATGGCTTTATCGACACCCGCAGCCATCATCAGGCCACCAAATGTACACACAAAAACCAAGAGAATGCCAACGAGCTTCATACTGAATATAATCCGTTAAGTGTTTAAAAAACGCAGAAAAAAGAAGATAAGCAGAATCGCCAAAGAAATAGCGAGACTTAATTGTGCTGGGTTTCACAAAAAATTGCAAGAAACGGACAGGGGGGAATCGCAGGCTTATGCACGTAAAAGTTTTGCCGCATCTCGCGCAGCGTACGTTAAAATACCATCAGAGCCAGCGCGCTTAAAAGACATTAACGTCTCAAGAAGGGTCTGATCATAATCAAGCCAGCCTTTGTCACATGCGGCTCGCAACATCGCATATTCACCACTAACATGATAGGCAAATGTAGGGACTTTGAAGCTCTGTTTAACCATTGAAATGATATCCAAGTACGGCAATCCAGGCTTCACCATCACCATATCCGCGCCCTCCGCAAGATCCATGGCAACTTCATGCAAAGCCTCATCCTTATTGGCAGGGTTCATTTGATACGTATTTTTATCCCCGCCCAGACACCCCTGTGACCCAACAGCATCACGAAAAGGCCCGTAAAACCCAGAAGCATATTTTGCGGCATAAGACATGATAGCTATATCAGTATAACCAGCCCCGTCCAAAGCCTTGCGAATCACACTGACGCGCCCATCCATCATATCAGACGGTGCAATAATATCCGCGCCAGCTTGCGCCTGAACAAGCGCCTGTCTGGATAAAACCTCAACAGTCTCATCATTAAGAATAACATGACCGTTCATCAAACCATCATGCCCATGAGACGTATAGGGATCTAAGGCCACATCCGTAATAATCCCAATGTCAGGTACAGCGGCATTCACCGCAGATATTGCGCGACAGATCAAATTATCAGGATTATAACATTCCGCCCCATCATCACTCTTAAGCTCTTCAGGAGTAACTGGAAACAATGCAATCGCAGGAATTCCAATATCACGTGCAAGCTTAACTTCTTCAATCAACATATCAATCGAATAACGCTGAACATTTGGTAATGAGGCAATATCCTCACGTATTGTTTGTCCATCCACAACAAAAACAGGCCAAATCAGATCGGAAACATTCAAGCGGTGTTCTTGCACCAACGCACGCATCCAACCGCTAGAGCGCGCACGTCTCATACGTTTTTCAGGGTAAAATCCAGTTTTCATCATAATTTTACATTTCTTTAAGTTAAATGAGTTATAAATTCACTTTGCGCTTTGATCAAACTTTAATTATAATCGGGCATACAGAATTTATGGAGAGCACTTCGTGACCACACCCTATTATGAGTCAATACAACTCATTGAACGCCTTCACCGCCATTTCCTTGATGTTTTAAAGGTTGAGCTTGATAAAAAAAATATACAAGACATTAATAACGTCCAATGTATGATTCTCTATAATGTGGGGGAAGAAGAGATGACCGTCGGTGAATTAACCATCCGTGGTTACTATCTTGGCTCAAATGTATCTTACAACGTTAAGAAAATGGTTGAAAACGACTACTTAATCCAGGAGCGCTCTGTTCACGATAAACGTTCTATCCGTGTTCATTTGTCTGAAAAGGGAAAAGAATTGAGAACAACCATCTCAGAAATGTTCCGCCGCCATGAAGAACAAATCGTAGGCACTGAAATAAATGATGAACGTCTTAACGATCTGAACACCACCCTGAAAATGCTCGAGCGTTTCTGGGCACAGCAAACAAATTTCTCTGGCGGATTCTAAAGGCCTATGTCTGGTGATGCATTGCAGGGCAGGGAAGTCATAATCGAATTTCATCCTGTGGGCACTATTGTTAAGATTTCCGCAATGGACACCCAGACTTTAACTGAAATTTCAATCCAGGGCCCGGCGACATCCCCAAAAGAACTCCTGAAGCGCAACGCCTTAAAACGTCTCGAATACGTCATGAAAAAGAAAGGATTGATTTCGTAAGCTGTTTCTCGCTATAAAGTGACTCTGTTACACACCAGAGGATAAAAATGATTAAGCTAGC
Organism: uncultured Micavibrio sp.; assembly: GCA_964352375.1. GTDB lineage: Bacteria > Pseudomonadota > Alphaproteobacteria > Micavibrionales > Micavibrionaceae > UBA1672. Next base: position 21,271 of record CAYGSA010000001.1, on the reverse strand, counting down.
CATAGCCAGCGATCACGCAGGGTTTCCGCTCAAAGAAGCATTAAAAGAATCACGCCCTGACATTGAGTGGCTTGATATGGGAACAAATACCCCCGTATCTGTTGATTATCCAGACTATGCAAAAAAAATGGCCGCGGTCATTAAAAATGGCGAAGCACAGAGAGGTGTCCTGATCTGTGGCACAGGCCTTGGCATATCAATGGCCGCCAACCGCCACAAACACATCCGCGCCGCGGTTTGCACAAACGCAACAATGGCGCGTCTAACTCGCCTTCACAATGACGCGAACGTCTTATGCCTTGGGCAACGTATAACAGGGTTGGAGACTGCACTCGATTGTCTAAAAGCATTCATCGAAACTAAATTCGAAGGCGGACACCACGCGGACAGAGTAAAAAAATTGTCTTAAAGCTAAAAGGAAAAAAAAGATGAGCAACGCAGCGCAAAACTTAGAATATTTTGATTTTAATAGCTTCTTTAACGAAGATATCGAAACAGTAGACCCAGCCATCGCGGGTGCGATCAAAAACGAGCTGCACCGCCAGCAAACAAGCATCGAGTTGATTGCCTCGGAAAACATTGTTTCAAAAGCCGTGATGCAGGCGCAAGGCTCAGTGTTCACAAATAAATATGCCGAAGGCTATCCAGGACGCCGTTACTATGGCGGCTGTGAATTTGCCGATGTAATAGAAGATCTTGCGCGTGATCGTGCAAAAGAGCTTTTCAGCGCAAAATACGCAAACGTCCAACCAAATTCAGGCTCACAAGCCAACCAAGGCGTAATGACGGCGCTCCTCCAACCTGGCGACACAATTCTCGGCATGAGCCTCGCCGCTGGCGGTCACCTCACACACGGCGCCGCACCAAACCAATCAGGGAAATGGTTCAACGCCATTCAGTACGGCGTGCGCAAAGAAGATTCTTTGCTTGATTACGAAGAAATGGAGCGCCTCGCCCGCGAACATAAGCCAAAGATGATCATCGCCGGTGCGTCTGCTTATCCTCGTCACATTGATTTTGCTCGCTTCCGCAAAATTGCGGATGAAGTCGGCGCGTATTTGCTCGTTGACATGGCACACTATGCTGGCCTGATTGCTGCTGGCGCCTACCCATCACCAGTGCCGCATGCGCATATCACAACAACGACCACGCATAAAACATTGCGCGGCCCACGTGGTGGAATGATTCTAACGAATGATCTGGATATCTTCAAAAAGATTAATTCTGCGATCTTCCCAGGTATCCAGGGTGGGCCTTTAATGCATGTTATTGCAGGTAAAGCAGTGGCCTACGGTGAAGCGCTAAAGCCAGAATTTAAAGCATATGGCCAAGCCATCATCGATAACGCCCGCGCCCTTGCCGCAACACTCAAAGAAGGCGGCGTCGACATCGTATCTGGCGGCACAGACAGCCACATCGTGCTCGTCGATCTGCGTCCAAAAGGTCTAACAGGAACAGACACAGAGGAATCACTAGAACGCGCCGGCATGACCTGTAATAAAAACGCCGTTCCATTCGACCCCGCCCCGCCAATGGTAACATCAGGTGTGCGTCTTGGAACACCAGCCGCAACATCACGAGGCTTCGGCATTGAAGAATTTAAACTCGTCGGTCAATACGCAATCGAAGTCCTTGACGGACTTAAAGAAAATGGACCAGAAGGCAACGAAGCCGTAGAAAAAGCAGTAAAAAAGAAAGTGGACGCACTATGCGCACGCTTCCCAATTTACCCGGACGCATAAAGGAATAAAATGCGCTGCCCATTTTGTGGAAACGAAGAAACCGGGGTCAAGGACTCCCGCCCGACGGAAGATAATTCAGCCATCCGCCGCAGACGCTCTTGCACAAAATGCGATGAACGTTTCACAACATTTGAGCGCGTCCAGCTCCGTGAAATGACGGTCATTAAGGGAGGAGGGCGAAAGCAACCCTTTGATCGTGATAAAATCATACGCTCAATGCAAGTGGCGCTCCGTAAGCGTCCTGTCGAGCTCGAAACCATTGAGAAAGAAGCTGACAAAATTGTCCGCGCCCTTGAATCCCAAGGAGAAGCGGAAATAAAATCAGATGATATTGGTGCTCTCGTAATGGATGCCCTGACCCGCATAGACGCGGTAGGCTATATCCGTTTTGCATCCGTATACAAAGACTTTCGCAATCCCGAAGATTTCAACGACTTCCTCAACAAGGTCAGCAGTCTGAAAGAGGCAAAGTAATGCACGAAGCCTTCATGCGAATCGCGTTAAATATGGCGCGTCGCGGTTTAGGGCGCACTGCGCCAAATCCTTCTGTAGGATGTATCATAGTAAAAAACGGCATAACTATTGCCCACGCCCGCACCGCCGATAAAGGCCGCCCCCACGCCGAAACCATCGCATTAAACATCGCAGGAGCCGCAGCAAAGGGTGCAACAATGTATGCCACTCTCCAGCCCTGCACACATCAAGGAAAAACCCCGCCATGCACAGAAGCCATAGTAAAGGCAGGCATAAAAACACTCGTTATCGGCTCAACTGATCCAAACCCAGAGGTAAAAGGCTATCCAGAAAACATAGAAATTATAACAGGAGTTCTAGAAAAAGAATGCGATGCCCTAAATGCGGGTTTTTTGCTCAAAGTAAAAGAAAACCGTCCCTTCGTAACGCTCAAGGTCGCATGCACTCTGGACGGTAAAATCGCCTGCGCCTCAGGTGAAGGCAAGTGGATCACAGGAGAACTTGCCCGCCGCCACACACATCTAATCCGCAGTCAGCACGACGCAATTCTTGTAGGTAAAGGAACGTCCAGCGCTGACGACCCAAAACTCACAACACGTCTTGAGGGCGTCGAGCATGATCCGCTCAAAATTATCCTCGGAAAAACTGAGCTAAACAGCGATCCGCACGATATAAACGCCGTATTAAATGAGTTGGCGTCTAAAGGTATAACTCGACTACTCGTCGAAGGCGGCGCACAAATTCACGCCTCATTTCTTAAAGCTGGCTTCTGTGATGAATTAATCATCTACCGTGCACCAACGCTCCTCGGCTCAGAAAATATAAGCATGACACACGAATTAAATATCAACTCACTCGCACAAAGATTTGACTTACAGAGAAAAACTGTTCAAATACTGGGCGATGACACCTTAGAGAGATACATAAAGAAAGCATAATGTTTACAGGGCTCATACAAGATATTGGAACAATCCGCGCCATTAACAGCGCACGCGGTGACCTTCAGTTTGAAATTGAAACCAACATGGACTTGGCAACGGTTCAAATTGGTGCGTCAATCTGCTGCTCTGGCTGCTGCTTAAGTGTAACCGAAAAGACCGCAAACACGTTCAAAGTCGATGTGTCTCAAGAAACAATCAACAGCACCAGCTTAGGGGCATGGAGCGTCATGACCCGCATAAACCTAGAGCCATCACTTAAGCTCGGCGATGAAATGGGCGGGCACATTGTCTCTGGTCATGTTGACACAACAACGAAAATCATAGACATCAAAAAAGAAGGGGACTCACACCGGATCAAAATCGCTATACCCCAAAATTTTGAACGCTTCATCGCCCCCAAAGGATCAGTTACAATTGATGGAGTATCACTCACTGTCAACGACGTAGAGCAAACGCATTTTGGCGTCAATATCATTCCCCATACATGGCACAAAACAACCCTTGCAGATCGTAAAGCAGGTGATAGTGTAAATATTGAAATTGATATGCTCGCGCGCTACGTTGCACGCATGATGGAGGTCAGATAAGGTGCTTAAATCATCAGAACAAGATCAATCCATGCTCTCTTCCATTGAGGATATTGTCGCCGATATGCGCAACGGTAAACCGGTTATTATCGTTGATGATGAGAACCGCGAAAACGAAGGTGATCTAATCATCCCCGCACAAATGGCAACTCCTGAAAGTATCAATTTCATGGCAAAGGAGGGGCGTGGACTGATTTGTCTGCCTATGGAAGAGCAAATGGTAGATCGCTTGGGGCTTCAGCTCATGGGGCGTGGCAACAACGCACAGCACCGCACTGCATTTACCGTGTCAATCGAGGCAAAAGAGGGGGTCACAACCGGTATATCTGCCGCTGACCGCGCTCACACAATACAAACGGCCATCAACGCCGAAAACGGTCCAGACTCAATAGCAACACCGGGCCACGTCTTCCCGCTCTTGGCACGTGAAGGCGGCGTCTTGGTTCGGGCAGGCCATACCGAAGCCGCCGTGGATTTGTCAAAGATGGCAGGTTTCAATGGGGCGGGCGTGATCTGCGAAATCATGAATGACGATGGAACAATGGCGCGCCTGAACGACCTTATCGCTTTCGCACAGTTCCATAACCTAAAAATTGGGTCAATTGCCGATCTCATCGCACACCGTCGCAGGAACGAAAGCCTCGTTGAGAAAATCTTCACAGGCGATCACGGCTCCTTTAAACTCCATCTCTACGCCGCAAAGATTGATTACGCTGAGCATATTGCGTTAGTCAAAGGTGATATAGAGGAATCAGGCGAGCCTGTTCTGGTGCGAATGCACGCCCTAAATATTCTTACGGATGTTCTCGCAAAAAAAGAAAACGACACGTTTCAAAAATCAATGAGAATTATAGAAGAAGAGGGACGCGGTGTTATCGTTCTCCTCAGGCCGCCAAATGCGAAAAGTTTATCCAGCCGCCTGATGAACAAACCACCCGAGCCATCAAGCACAATCAGGGATTACGGCATCGGCGCGCAAATCCTTCAAGATCTAGGCATACGCGACATGATTCTCCTCACAAACAGCCCCAAAAGCGTGATAGGTCTTGACGGATACGATCTACATCTTCATGGTCACAAGCCAATTGCCTAGGACACTTTTTAAATGCCACATTGTATGATTGTTGTTTCACCCTATTACGAAAAAGTCTCGAACCATCTTCTGAATGGTGCAAAAACTGTTCTTGATGGCGAAAGTGTAACATACGATATCGAAGAAGTACCCGGAGCATTAGAAATTCCACTCGCCTTAAAACTCGGTATTGAAAGCGATAAGTACGACCTCTATTTAGCGCTCGGCTGTGTTATACGGGGCGAAACATCACATTATGATATCGTCTGCAACGAGAGTGCGCGTGGCATATCAACACTCAGTCTCGCCAGAAACGCCCCCATAGGGAATGGCATATTAACTTGTGATACATTGGATCAAGCCATCACCCGCGCCGATCCCGCACAAAAAAATAAGGGTGCTGACATCGCATACGCCGCAATAGCGCTCCACAAATTAAAGGCAAAATTAGCATGAAAATGACCCCCGAACTTGCCGCACGTTTAATGGCTATTCAAGCATGCTATGAAATGCTGAGCACACAGCGTGCGCTGAAAATTTTAATTGATGACTATATGAAACGCGGCCTTGAGGTCGACGAAGACAGCAAAATCAATACGAAACCTAAATCAGCTTTGTTCAAGAAAATCATGGCAGATTTAGATGATAGATTAATAGACGTCGATAAAGCATTCAAAAAACATACAAAAGAGAGCGAAAAAGACATAGAGCCACTCCTAAAAGCCATAGTTTTTTGCGGCCTAAGTGAGTTAATGGTTGGCAAAGAAGACAAAGGCATCATCATAAATGACTACCTAAACGCAACCCATAGCTTTTATGAGCAAGGCCAAGTGTCATTTATTAACGGCATTCTCGATTCCGCTAGCTCTACGTCGAACGCATCTTAAATTATCTACAATTTTATCCAAATATAACACCGCCTTAAGGTTTCAGTGATATGCTTTAGGCGTTGTTAAACAATAGCTTGGTGTGAAATGCGTATATTAATTGCTCTATTTATCATTGGATTACTTTCACCAGTGCAGGCCTATGCCGCATCTGATAAGAAAGAAGAAAACCCCAATGCCAAAGAATACGTAAAGCTAGATCCACTTTTGCTCCCCATCATTGATGATGACGGCGTTCAGCAGGTCGTGAGTATGGTCGTAGCGATAGAAGTTGACGGAATATTTAATGCTGACAAAGTTAAGGCGATGAAACCAAAACTGACAGATGCGTATATTCAGGAAATGTATGGCGCACTCAACAAGCACGCGGCATTCAAAGGCGGCGTTATTCAGGTTGTAATGATCAAAGACAAACTCAATAAAATTACACATGAGATTATGGGCAAAGATATCGCCACCGAAGTCCTCCTCCAGGTCGTCCAGCAACGCCCGATTTAA
>CAYGSA010000001.1:0-14970 GCA_964352375.1 uncultured Micavibrio sp. | reverse complement strand
TTAACGACGCCCACCACCCGCGGTATCTGCTGCACTGCTGCTCCCTTGGGGCGCATTAAAACGCCCCAGATTTCCAAGCAATTGCTGCATAAACGTCAGTTCATTTCCGTGGGTTGGTGTTTTACCCTTCGCATAGGGAACATCAATACGATCTTGATCAACATCTTGGATCTGATCAACTATACCGTCTGCATTAAAAGCGACTACGACAATGCGCTCATTCTTAACACGGTCATCCAGAATGCCGCGCTTCTCAGTTTCCTGCCCGATATAATACCAAATATCAGGGTTGAACGTCGATTGAGATGTCGGCGAGCCCAGCATCCGCAAAACATCAGAGCGTGAATGCTCCCCGACCTTAACATCAGCAAGCTGATAATCTTGGAGTAAATTCCCACGCTGCATCTTAACCGGAGAACAACCGCTCACAGCTAAAAGACAAAGGAGGCAAAAAAGTATTTTTGGCATAGTAATCTTCTGTAATAATGATATCTCTTAAGTCTAATTAGCAATGACAGAAAAGCCCAGAGCAAAAAACGATGTTTAGTGTTTTATTCAAACAAAAAAATAAAATCACCGAAACGGCCGAAGATTTATACGGAGCCGCGCTGATGAACACACGCGAAGAATTCTTCTATAGGCAATGCGGTGTACCAGACACATTTGACGGGCGTTTTGATTTACTCTTGCTTCACGTTTATATCCAATTGCACCGCATTATGGGTGACGAAAATTATAAAGCCATATCACAAAAGTTATTTGATGTGACATTCCGCGATATGGATCAGACCTTACGAGAGCTGGGAATAGGAGACATGGGCATTCCTAAACACATGAAACGCATGATGAAAGCGTTCAATGGTCGTATGCACGCATACAAAGCAGCCATAGACGGTGAAGAAGATATGCAAAAAGTCCTGAAACGAAACTTATACGGCACAGTCGAAGAAATAGGGTCTGATAAAACCCATAAAATGGAAATATTCATCAGAACAAACATTAAAGAAACTGACACACAATCCTTTAATAATAAGCTGGAGGCTTAAGGCATGAAACTTTATTCTCAAGAGTGGTCGGAATTCGTAGACTCCGAAGATATTCATACGAAGCCTTCCAAGCATGTTTTATCAATTCCTGAAAAAAATAAGAAACTCGTCGCCAAACGATTAGGGATAGCATCTATAGATGAACTCATCGCAACTGTTGAGTTAAGCCGAAACAGTGTAACAAAAGTCATTTATGCACAGGGCGAACTAACTGCAAAAGTCCAACAAAATTGCGTTGTAACGGCAGAAGAAATTGAAAGAGAAATCTCAGACACATTCGAAGCATGGTTCGCCGATCCAACACAAACCGTATCCTTCGAAAAGGCACGCCGCGAACGTTTAGCGCAAAAAGAAAAAGACGACCTTCCCATTATGGAGGAATCAGACGATCCTGAACCCGTCATCGAGGGCAAAATAGACATCGGCGAGCTTGTCGTACAAAACCTGTCACTAATTTTAGACCCATATCCCAAAAAGCCAGGAGCATCCTTGGGGCTCGAGGCAAAAGAAGATCATATCGGCGATGACTATGATTACACTAACCCATTCGCCAAATTAAAGGATTGGAAAGGGAAATAAATTCCTTGCCTTTCGCCTGTTTTTTAGGTATCACTCCCAAACGTTTTAAAAATTAAGGATTAGGCTCATGGCTGTACCAAAGAGAAAAACAACAAAATCAAAGCGCAATATGCGCCGCTCGCACCATGCTTTAACAGTTGAAAACTGGGTTGAAGATGGAAACACGGGCGAAGCTGTACGCCGCCACCACGTTGACCTTAAGACAGGCATGTATAAAGGCCGTCAAGTCATCGAAGGAAAAGACGACTAACGTCTATTAAAGGCAAAGAACTTGTCTGTTCAAAACACATCCCCCGAAAAAACTATTATCGCAGTTGACGCGATGGGGGGTGACTTCGGCCCAAAAGAAATTATTCCCGCCCTCAATAAAGTTACAAAAGGACGTCCTGATGTCTTTTTTCTGATTTTTGGAGATAAAACAGAAATTGAGATATATCTCAGTAAGTTCAAAGCCCTCAAATCGCGTTGCGAAATTCATCACACAAACAAAAGAATATTGGGTACTGATAAACCGTCTGAGGCTCTGCGTGCAAGCAAAGGCACCAGCATGCGTATGGCAATAGAGTCCGTAAAAGAAGGCAAAGCCTCGGCTGTCGTCTCTGCGGGGAACACCGGCGCGCTCATGGCACTCAGCAAAATGGTACTGAAAACCGCCCCTGGGATTCACCGCCCCGCAATCGCGTCCGTTTTCCCTGGAATAAACGGCGACACGATCATGCTTGATCTCGGTGCGAATATTTTGGTTGATGCTGAAAACCTTGTGCAATTCGCGCTCTTGGGCTCAATTTTCGCCCGCGCACACAAAAAAGTCGAAAAACCATCAGTCGGCCTTCTAAACATCGGCACAGAAGACAATAAAGGCCCAGATCACGTGCGCCGCGCTGCAGAGATACTTTCAAAAGTAGATTTCCCTGGCGATTATAAAGGATTTGTAGAGGGAGATGACATAACCAAAGGAGCCGTCGATGTGATCGTCGCAGACGGCTACGCTGGAAACATCGCGCTCAAAACTGCAGAAGGCGCGGGTAAGCTCATGAAACATTACGCAAAGCACGCTTTCTACTCAAACCCACTTGCCATGATCGGCGGCCTTTTCGCCTTCTACTCACTCCGAAAACTTAAAAATCAAATGGACCCTCGCCTTTATAACGGCGGTGTATTCTTGGGGCTAAACGGCCTATGCATAAAAAGCCACGGCGGCGCAGATGCTCTTGGCTTCTCCTCAGCCGTGATTTTAGCAGTTCGCCTTGCGCGTCAGGGCTATATAGATCAGGTCATTCATGATATAAGTCACTTAACAGATCAAGAAACATTCATCTCTCAAGAATCTTAATTTATGCGTTCATTAATCATCTCCACCGGCAGCTATCTCCCGGAAAAAATCATGACAAACGCCGATTTAGAAAAGATCGTCGACACATCAGATGAATGGATTGTCCAGCGCAGCGGCATAAAACAACGTCACATCGCCGCACAAAACGAGACAACCTCAGACATGGCTACAAAAGCCGCGCAAAACGCATTGGAAAGCGCAGGCCTCAGTGCAAGTGACATAGACGGCATCATCGTCGCCACAACAACGCCCGATCAAACCTTTCCCTCTGTCGCAGTCAAAGTGCAAGCCGCCTTAGGCGTCCCCGCAGGAATAGCCTTCGACGTTCAAGCCGTATGCACAGGATTCATATACGCCCTTGCCACCGCTGATAACTTCATCAAGGCAGGCCAACTCAAACGTGTCCTCGTCATTGGCGCAGAAAAAATGAGCGCCGTTCTGGACTGGAGCGACCGCACAACCTGCGTTCTCTTCGGCGATGGCGCAGGTGCGGTAATACTGGAGGCCAAAGATGCATCAGAGAGCGGCATACTCTCTACGCACCTCTACGCAGATGGAAACTACAAGGACATCCTCTACACAAACGGCGGCGTCTCAACAACGGGCGACAGCGGCCATATCGTCATGCATGGCCGCGAAGTCTTTAAGCACGCTGTAAAGCTTATGGCAGGTGCGGTAAATGCGGCTTTGGAAGCTAATGATTTAAGTGCAGATCAAATTGACTGGCTTGTCCCGCACCAAGCCAACGCCCGCATCATCGAAGCCACGGCCAAAAAATTAAACCTGCCCATGGAGCGCGTGATCATGACTGTAGCAAACCACGGAAACACCTCTGCAGCCTCAATTCCGCTCGCGTTCGACGAAGCCATGAAATCAGGACGCATCCAAAGCGGTCAAAGCGTACTATTCGAAGCCCTCGGCGGTGGCCTCACCTGGGGCTCGGCCTTGGTTCGGGTTTAAAATAAAGAGCTTACTATTTGAATTGAATCACTTTTTTAAGAAATCTTTTTATCAGGTTCATTGACGCCGCTGAAACGAATCGCTACTCTTTATATATTCAAAATGGAGTTAATAATGGAATCGCAAACGATCACGCGCGCAGATTTATCCGAAGCCGTCTATGAAGAGGTTGGTTTATCTCGCAACGAATCCTCGGAACTCGTCGAAACAGTCCTGGATGAGGTCGCAAACGCGCTCATCAGTGGAGAAAACGTAAAGATATCATCCTTCGGAAGTTTCACAATCCGCGAAAAAGGCGAGCGCATCGGACGAAACCCGAAAACAGGTGTGGAAGTCCCGATCTTACCGCGTAAAGTACTGGTTTTCAAAGCATCCCACGTTCTAAAAGATCGTGTAAACAGAGGAAAATAAAATGAGCGCAGAGACCTCTAAACAAGAGTTTCAAGAGCAAAAACCCTCTCAAGACAAAACCGCAGAACGCGCTGATTCTGCACTCAAAAATGCGCGTGGTAAAAAATCCGCCGCTGCCTTCCGTACCATAAGTGAGGTTGCAGATGAACTCGGTGTCCAACAGCACGTTCTTAGATTCTGGGAGACAAAATTCTCGCACATTAAACCCCTAAAACGTGGAGGAGGGCGAAGATATTACCGCCCCGAAGATGTCAGTTTGCTGCAAGCAATCCATCGCCTTCTTTATGTCGAAGGCTACACCATAAAAGGCGTTCAAAAGCTTCTGCGCGAAGCTGGGAAAAAACGTATTATTGAAAACTTTTCTGACACGCGGCAAGACGATTCAGCACAAGCCTTTACAGCAGATCATGCGCCAAGATCCGCTGAGACATCAGGCAAACTAAACGACTCCCAACGCAAAGCACTAGAAGATATCCTCGCGGAGCTAAAAGACCTGCGCGGCATGGTCAAGCGTAAAGGCTAAAGTTCATTATTTAAACTTTCGGTATAGAGAAGATAGCAAGTAATTGAATGCTATTAAGAATATTACAAATGCATCTAAGTTAAAATCACTATGAACACCCCACTGATAACAATTGGACTAACAACATATAATGCGCAGGATACAATTCAAGATGCTTTAGATTCAGCGCTTTCTCAAAATTGGCCAGATTTTCAAATTATTATCATTGATGATTATTCAACTGATAAAACATGGGATATGCTGAACGAGGCTAAAGATCACAACCCAGATATATATTTATTTCAAAATGTAAAGAATATGGGAGTTGCTGTATCTCGCAACCGTATCATTGAAGAAGCAACTGGCGAGTTTATTGCCTTTTTTGATGATGACGATGTAAGCATGCCAAATCGTATAGAACAACAATATCAGCGCATCATTCAATACGAAAAAGAATTTGCCAATGGACACGACGTTATTTGCCATAGTGCGCGTTTACAGATATACCCTGATGGACAGTCTCATATAGAAGAAACTATGGGAATGAATGAAGGCTCAATTGCGCCAAATGGCCAGGCTGTTGCTGAAAGAATACTCACCGGCAAGCCTTTCAAACATGGATATGGTTCAACGGCAACATGTTCCCAAATGGCGCGCATTTCTACATATAGAAAGCTGAATGGTTTTGATTCAGAATTTTACCGTAGCGAAGATACGGATTTTAATATTCGTCTAGCGATCAAAGGAGGACATTTTTTAGGTGTCGCCGATCCACTCGTCACACAAAAAATGACGATGAGCGATGATAAGAATTTACAAAGTGAGAAACTGTTCACCCTACAGCTTCTTAAAAAGCACAAGAATTTCATACAATCTATCGGCTCATATAATGCATGCTATAAATGGATTGAAGCAAAATACGAGTATTTATCTGGAGCGAAATATTCATTCTTTAAAAGCATTGTAGAATTATTTTTGTGTCATCCTATATTTGTTTTGCAAAGAATTATTTGGGCAATTCCTAATATTGGGCTTAATAAGAGATTTTCAAAATTTTATGCGCAAAGATAATGAATATATACCGCTAATTACTATTGGCATTACTTGTTTCAATGCAAGTGATACCATTTTACGTGCTATTCAAAGTGCCATTCATCAGGATTGGGATAACAAAGAAATATTAATTGTCGATGATTGTTCTACTGACGAATCTATAAAAATTATAGAAAAAATAGCACACGAAACTCCTATGATTTCCTTTATAATGCACACTGAAAATAAAGGGCCAGCTGGCTCAAGGCAGACGATTATTGATAATGCAAATGGTGAGTTTATTGCCTTTTTTGATGATGACGATCAGGCCATACCAGAGCGTTGCCGTATTCAATATCAGCATATTATGAACTATGAAGAAGAAACAGGTGTCAGATTACTTGCGTGTTATGCATCAGGCCAACGTATTTATTCTAACGGGTACACTGTGCAGATAAATGCAATCGGTTCACAGCCTGAAATTCCAAAAGGCAGTGATATTGCGGACTACCTTTTGTTCTACGGAAAAAAAACTGGCGTATTCTATGGTGCTGGCGTGCCAACATGCGCTCTCATGGCACGTAAAGAAACATTTATCGAGGTCGGCGGGTTTGACCCTCATTTCCGCCGTGTCGAAGATGTTGATTTTGCGATACGTTTAGGGCTCAAAGGGGGCCACTTTATCGGTTGTACAGAACAATTATACATCCAGTATGCAACACAAGCGCAAGATAAATCACCAGCTAAAAATCTCGAAAGTGAAATTCAACTCGCAGAAAAACATAAGGATTATTTAAAATCAGTTGGGCGATATGAATATGCAAAAAAGTGGCCATTAATAAGATATCATCATTTTACGGGCGATCATTTCAAAATGTTAAAAACGTTAATGGGTTTATTTCTACGCCATCCTGTTAAGGTATTCTCACATTTCATGCAAACCGCTCCGAAGCGTTTGATACATGAGATGAAAATGAAAAGGTGATGAAAAGGTGAAGATATTAATTATATGCCGCTCGTTTAATAATATGGCAGGCGGAATAGAGCGCATGGCTACCGCATTGATGAACGATATGTGCGAACGCGAACATGATGTGTCGTTATTGACTTGGGATCTTGCCCAGGCAAACGCTTTCTATGAGTTTGATAATCGCATCAAGTGGTATAATCTAAACCTTGGAGGGCATAAGGAAAAAGCGGGCTGGGCACTTCGTTTTAAAAGAATGCAAAAGATGCGGTCTTTACTCAAGGATATACAGCCAGATGTGATAATGGCATTTCAACATGGTACATTTATATCGACGCGTTTGTATCTATCGGGAATGGGTTTTCCAATTATTGCAGCAGAAAGAGAAGCGCCCGCAAGATTTGAACATCTAAAGGCTGGAAAATGGCAATGGCTTATTTATCAGTCTTTCCGACTAGCAACACGAATAACGATACAATGTGAGAGTTACCGCAATGATTACCCTGCTTATTTACGTCATAAGATAAAGTGCATTCCAAATCCAGTTTTTCCAGCCTCTAAATTTTCAAAACCAGCAGGCCTCGATCAAGACGCTAAAATACTTCTATGTGTAGGCCGTTTGGGATATCAAAAAAATCAGACTATATTGATTCAAGCATTCTCTATGATTTGTGATGCTTTTCCGAATTGGAGCCTTCACCTTGCAGGAGAAGGAGGTGATCGCTCTACTTTAGAAACACAAATAAAGGATCTGGGCTTAACAAAACGAGTTATACTTTTGGGCGCGGTTCAAGACGTGTCCGAGCTTTATTGCACATCACATTTATTGTGTTTACCGTCTCGGTGGGAAGGGTTCCCTAACGTTGTCGCGGAAAGCTTATCTCATGGATTACCTGTTGTGGGGTTCGAACAATGCGCCGGCACACGTGATTTGATTGAAGATAGCCATAACGGCTTGCTGGCAAACGGGAACAATGATGCAGCATCATTAGCTGATACATTGAACAAGGCCATGACCAACGATCTTATGCGTGCTGCTATGGGCGAAGAAGGCCGCAAATCAATGGCAGCCTTTAGTCCTCGAAATATTTTCGATCAGTGGGAAGCATTTTTTAAGGAAATAACTGATAGATGAAAATCTTATTCGCAATTAAAGCATTAGATGGGATTAGTGGTGGTGCTGAGCGCGTATTGGCTGATATTAGTGCGGGACTCTGTGATAAAGGTCATGATCTAAGTATACTCACATTTGATCCAGAAGGCGGCACAGCCTTTTATCCGTTGCATAAAAACGCAGAACGCATCTGTTTAGGGATTGGCAATACACAAGAAAAATCAACACTATCAGAGAGTATCAAGCGCATAATCGCTCTACGTCGGATTGTGAAACAAGAACGTCCCGACGTGGTTGTTGCATTTATGCATAGTATGTTTATTCCCATGTCTATATCCCTTATAGGAACAGGTATCCCCATTGTTGCAAGTGAGCATATTGTACCGACACATTATAAAAAAAAATGGAAAGAGTTTTTTCTTCTTATCGTCAGCAGTTTTTTTGTACGAAAGATAACGGTTTTATCAGAGAGGATAAAAAAAACCTATCCGACTATTATACAAAAAAAAATGATACCCATTTCAAATCCTGTATCCTTCCCTCAGAATACTGTGTCAAATAAAGACAATAAAAAGCGTAAAGTTATTTTAAATGTTGGCCGATTAGACCCACAAAAAAATCAGAAGCTATTAATCAACGCCTTTGCGCAGCTCGCACATAAAAATTTGGATTGGGATTTGATAATTATCGGAGAAGGCATACTTCGTGCGCCTCTAGAAAAGCAAATTAATGATCTTAGTTTAAATGATCGTATTTTCTTGCCGGGAACGACGCGAGACATTTCATCAAAGTATAATGCAGCCGATATTTTTGCACTTCCATCCTCTTATGAAAGCTTCGGCCTGGCAACGGCTGAGGCAATGGCACACGGTTTGCCTGCGATTGGGTTTGCTGATTGTGAAGGCACGAATGAGTTAATCGATCATGGCAAAACGGGGCTTTTAATAAGCGGCGCTGATAAAGTAAGTGCATTAAAAACTGGATTACAAACCCTTATGTCGGATCAAAACTTACGTGAACAATATGGTGCTCAGGCACAGAAATCAGTCCAAAAATTCTCACTGGAAGGCGTAATTTTAGAGTGGGAAGAATTGTTACTTACGAGCCTCAATAAAATATCCTAAAGCATGATTTTGAAGCTGTGTTCCGATAGGCCCTTCAAAACGATTAGTATTATTTTTAAGACGTAACTTACAGTACAGCAAATCTAACAATAGATTGAAATGTATTCTAATTTTTCTGAACGGGCCGGGCAGGCCTGAGCAAATCATCCCAGTCGTAAAAGGCCCCCAAAGAATAGGAATGATTTTAACGTCCTGAAACCCTGCATCCCCAAGTGTTTTTAACCACCAGCTAGCTGTTGGCCTAAAGAAATCATCTGGGTGAGCATGAACCGGGTAAAGAAAGGGAAGGGCGCAGGTAAACTCGCCTCCTCTTTTTAAACTTTCATGTATGTCTTTAATAATTGGGAGAACATCATAGATATGCTCAAATGTATTCATGGAAAGAACATGGTCATAATGTTCTTTATGGCACGGGAAAGCTTCCCCGACGGCTGTAATCCATGTTGGCTCCATATTTGGATCTATATTGATTGAATCGTAATCCTCTACGTCCAAAATATTCTTATATGATGCTTTACGGCCGCCGCCAAAATCAAGCGTTTTACCTTGAAATTTTTTCTCAGATAACAGTTCATACTGCAAAACACGGGTAACACTAGCCGCTTGGCCTTTTAAGAACAAAGATCTATAACGCTTTAAATTCGGGAGCCTTGCGCCAATTACGGCCTTACCTTCTATAAATTCGGCACTCATTTATCAAGCCTGATCATAAATAATGAGCCGTAAGCAAACAAATTAGGAAACTTTTCCCCTAACATAGTTTCTATAGGCGTCACGATCATTTTTGTGCGTCCTCTTGCAGGAATAATTTTTTGCGTTGTGATGTCATGTCCTTTGGCATTTGCATGTATGAAAGCCTCAGCTTCTGTAAAAGATAAAACCCAACGATGTCTGTCCATAATAGGCTGCGTGGGGAAATCATATTTCCCTGATAGGCGACCACTTAAATAGTTTAAACGAAATTTTATGTAGTACATATTGGGCAAAGAAATAAAAACGGCCTTTCGCGCAATACGCATGGCCTCTTGTAGCCCTAAATGCGCATGTTCTAAATGCTCCAGCACGTCCAAGGCGCAAACAATATCAAACGAATTATCTTCAATTTTGGGAAGACCTTCTTCAAGGTTACACTCGAAAACACCTTCTGCTGGAACGAAGTCAGTTCCATAATATTCCTTACAGTCATTCAATAAAGGAAGTAATGCACGTGTGCGACACCCCATATCAAGCAAAGAATAATCTTTAAAATTATCATTAATCATTTTCGCACAAAGCGGCAATCTCTCAAGGCTCATTATTATATTCCATTAAAGTAAAAAAATTTTCTGCGCGTCTGCACTCATATTCAAAACATTGGTTTTCGAATTATACCGTTCCATTATTTCCGAAAAACTTCCTTTAACGTTATCGCGATAAGCCGCAAATTTTTCAGGCACATCCATTTCTGGGGGAGGTGTAAGTGGCTCTTCAAATTTTGCGGCAACCCATGCGGGCAACACAAACAGGAGTCGCACTGTTCTAGCTTTCCAAGTAAACCCACGATCTGCATTAAACTCATAATGTAAAAAGGTAGGAAGCGTCGCGCCGCTCCTAAAATCATTGACGATATGATCCCATGTGTAACGCACAGCACGCGAATTTTTCTCTTGTGTGGTTTTAGGTAATCTCGTTGCAAAATCAATATGATCAAAGGGTATGTATTTATTCTCCGCGGCTAATCTGACCCATAAATTACGATCTTCACCACGAAAAATATTTTTATAAGGCCCATGTTCTAACAAAAACTCTCTTCGGGCAATGTTGATATGTTGACCGCTAAGCAATATATCATGCCCAATGGCTTGTTCAATTTGATGAAAAACATTTACAAAATCACAAAGATAGGGCGCATAAATATCATCACAATCCAAATGCAAAAGAACATATTCACCCTTTGCTTCTTGAACACTAATATTGCGTGTTAGTCCAAGCTTGCGTTTTCGATCTCTTTCTAATTCAAGAAGGCGTAAGTTATCATACCTTTCTTGAAGGCTTTTTATAACATTGACACTATTGTCACTTGATCCATCATCAACAACAAGAACCTCAAACCGATCATCAAGCTGGTCCAAAATACTGGTCAGAGATTGATTTAAAGTTCTTTCCATGTTGTGATTGCACATTGCAATCGTGTATTTAGGGTCCATGATGGCGTCAATAATCTAAAAATTGATGAATAAAATAATTATTTGTAAGCTATAGAAGCATATTACGAATGTAAATAGAGGGAAAGCTAAGAGAGTAACTTTGCCACATAGATCGCAATACTTAACGCTGATGTCAAACCTGGGGATTCTATGCCGAACAAATTAACAACATTCTCAATGCCATGAATATCTTTTCCTTGAACGAGAAAGTCTTTTGATAAGGCCTCAGGAGCATGTATCTTAGGCCTTATACCTGCATAATCAGCATATAATGCATTATCTTTCAAATCTGGCCAATATGATCTTATCGCTTTATAAAAGGGGACAGCTCTTGTTGGGTCAACATTATAATCGAGGGCTTCAACCCATTCAACATCTGGGCCAAATCTGGCTTTCATGGCAAGATCAAATGTAAGATGTATTCCTAGGCCATTTTTCTCTGGAACAGGATATATGAGATGCGAAAAAGGATTTGTTTGTGTACAGCCAAAGTAATTTCCCTTCGCATAATAAAGGTCTGGAATATACTTTAAGGGGAAATTTTTAAGTCGCCTTGCAATTGGAATTGCTTCTAATCCACCTGAATTGATTAAGGTTTTTGCCCTGATATTTACGTTATCATCACCACTTTGAACATCTAAAGTGACCCCTAAATCAGTGATTTCACCAGACAAAACCTTTGTGTTAAAGGCGCAAACGCCGCCATGATCTTCCAGATCACCCTGTAACGACAGCATAAATGCATGAGTATCAATAATTCCTGTGGAGGGGGATAAAAGCGCAGAAGTACACGATAATGAAGGTTCTAAGTTTTGAGCCTCCTCTGATGATAGAAAACGCAAATCTTGAACATTATTATTTATAGCCTGTTGATTGATTTTCTTAAGAGTATCATTTTCATTCATATGAGTAGCAACGATAATTTTACCACAATTATTATAATGAATACCTCGGTCTTTAGCATATTGATATAAAAGTAACTTGCCCTGCACACAGAGCTGGGCCTTTAAGCTGTTTTTAGGGTAATACACACCGGCATGGATGACCTCGCTATTTCGAGAGGATATTCCGGCTCCAATTGTCTGTTCAGCTTCTAAAACAATAACCTCACAGCCCTGTATGGCCATTTCTCTGGCAATCGCTAAGCCAACAACGCCTGCACCAATGACAATACAATCAACATGTTCTATGCCGGGCACTCAAAACGGCCCACTAAACCAGCTGCCAGGAACATCATGCGGCCAAGTCTGAGCATCACGCAAAGCAGATGCATCACCATTAACGCCAAGCATAGACATTATTTTTTCCGCGATATCAGATGCATCAGGGTAGCACTCTTTTGTGAGATTAAAACTAGTCGGAACGGCATAGTCCGGCATGCAGATACGTTCTGGCGGAGCTTTGAAAATATTCGAATATTTAGAGGATACACGAGCAATAATCTCTGCCGCAACAGACCCTGTCTCCGCGCCAATATCCAAAACTAAAAGCCGTCCTGTTCTTTCTACTGATGTATATATCCTATCCCAATCAATCGGACGCACACAGCGCAAATCTATCAGGTCAGCAGAAACGCCTTTTTGTTTGACGAAATCCAGCGCATGTATCGCTTCTGGAACCATGATAGAACTTCCAACAACTGTTATATCATCACCTTGACGCACCATATTTGCGACACCTAATGGCACGCGATAAGCCCCCTCAGGAACCTCACCGTCCATATTGTGAAGCCATCGATGCTCAATAAACACAACAGGGTTAGGGTCCTGTATAGCCTCCATCAAAAGCCCTTTTGCGTCTGAAGGGGTGGACGGCATTACAACTTTCAAACCTGGTATATGTGAAAGCCACGCATGCAAGGATTGGCAATGTGTAGGCCCTTGCCCCCATCCGCGCCCAACAATCAGGCGTATAGTGATAGGCACATTCATGTGCCCACCAAACATCATGTGCCATTTAGCCGCGCCATTCACCAATTGATCCATAGCCAAAAGAAAAAAATCAAACCGTTGATGAACAAAAACAGCTTTATAGCCACCAAGCGCCGCGCCAATCGCGACACCAGTCATAGCATTCTCACTGATCGGCATATCAAATATACGCTCTTTTCCAAATTCGTCTTGCAGGCCTTCGGTTGTCGTAAAAATATGTTTCGGGTCAGGAACACCAAGTCCATAACAAATAACTTTGTCATCAGAGCGCATAGATTCAAACATGGCATCTTTAATAGCATCTGAGTATTTCATAGCAGAACCCCTGAGGCATACTCATAGTCACCAGCTGTTTCTGCAGCGGGAAAGGGAGAGGATTTTGCATACGCAAAGGCCTCTTCAACGTCTTGAGTGATTTTATCATTCATCTCTTTTAGAGCTGCCGCCGAAAGCTCATTATTTTCCAAAAGCGCATTTTCTAATTCTTCAACACCGTCTTTTTTGCGCCATGATTCATATTCCTCTTCGCTGCGATAGCCAATATCATTGTCGTAGTTAGGGCCGCAATGCTCCCGCCAGCGATATGTATCAATTTCCAGAAGGGCAGGGCCTTTGCCCGACCGTACATATGATGCCATATCTTCAATAGCCTTGTATGTTGCCGTTGCATCCATACCATCCACATGAGACGTGTGCAGACCCAAACCGCGTGTCCATTCATGGATTTTACGCCCTGTTGGTTGACGGGATTCTAGTGTGGTATAAACGGAATACATATTATTCTCACACAGAAATAAAACAGGAAGCTTTTGCGTCGCTGCGAAATTTGCAGATTCATAAAAAGCACCAGTTTCAGTCGCCGCTTCACCAATGAAAATGGTTGAAATTCGATCATCACCATCAAGCTTGATCGACAAGCCAAGTCCTGCACCAACAGGGATTGTGTTACCAACAATCGCGGTGGAAGCAACAAAACCACAAGATAAATCAGTTAAATGCATAGAGCCACCACGCCCTTTAGAGCAGCCCGTTTCTTTACCGTAAATCTCAGCAACCATAGCCTTCATTGACCCGCCTTTACCCAGATAATGTGCATGGGCGCGATGTGTTGAAACGGCAGGATCATCTTTACGCAAAATCATACCCGCTGCGGCGCCAACAAGCTCTTGCCCAATAGACAAATGAGTAGGACAGCGCATTTCTTGCTCGCTATAACGAACAGCGATTTCTTCTTCGACCGCTCGAATGCGTTTACAGGAATATAAAAGCTCTATTTTATCCATTAAGGCATAAACCAATAGTAATCACCTGTATATCCCGCTTGATCAAACATCTCTTTCCATTCCTGAACATGCAGAACCGTTTTGGCCGTTAAATTCCATGCATTCATACGTTCTTTTTCTGCGTCATCGCGATAGGCATCAACTGTAATAAAGCTGCCGCGACGTGCGACGCGCTCAATTTCTTTCAAAGTTTTAATGCAGCCATCATAATCCATATTGTGAACGGTCGTGACTGAAATCACAACATCAAAACTGTCATCCTCAAAAGGCAAATCATCGCAAGACGCAACACTTAGAGAGTCTCTTACAGGTGGATATCCGTTTTCAATGGCATACTCGGAAACATCCACGCCATGAACCTCCAGCCCGGGAATTAAGCGCTGCATATCATAAAGCATAAAGCCCTTTGCGCAGCCAACATTCAAAACGCTGTCACCTGACTTCAAATCCCAATGCTCTTGAAATGTCGGAACAACAGGCTCCCAAAAACGCGGCATATAAT